>NZ_JBVAXQ010000006.1:0-211608 GCF_055419425.1 Mycobacterium sp. IDUB_21
CCTGCACTGATCGACAACGACCACTCCCTCCACTGAATGCGAGCCGACTGACTCACAACCAGACTGGCAAAGAGGGGCGCGTGCGATTCTGTGTCTGCTCGGCAGTGGTAGCGTCGCCGCGGTGACCGACGCACCTCCCGGCCGCCGTGGCCTGGCCGCCTCCGGCGAACGCGAAACGCTCGAGGCATTCCTGGACGACTACCGGGACATCGTGGTGCGCAAGGCATCCGGGCTCTCCGAGAGCGACGCCCGCCAGCACCTCGTTCCTTCGGCGACGACGGTGGGCGGTCTGGTCAAACACCTGCGCTGGGCCGAGTACGGCTGGTTCGAGCAGTTGCTGCAAGAACGCCTGGACGACAATCGGCGCCCGCATGACCGGGAGTGGGAGTTCGAACTCGCCGAGGAAGAGCTGCTGACAACTCTGGTCGGTGACTACCAACAGCAGTGCGAACAGTCCCGGCAGATCGCCGCGGACTATCCGCTGGACCACACGGTGCCGCACCGTCGCCTCGGCCGAGTCTCACTGCGCTGGATCTATGTCCACATGATCGAGGAGACCGCCCGGCACTGCGGACAGATCGACATTCTGCGCGAACAGCTCGACGGCACAACCGGTTTCGACTGACTAATCCCTTTCCGCCGCGCAATGGGTTGGTCAGCTCGCCAGCCGGGAGCGGGACAACTGGCGGGTAATCCGATCAGCCAACCGGGCGGGATGACGCCGGACATCGTCGGCGACGATGGGAATCGACGTCCAGCCGGCATCCTGAATGCCGGCGATGCGGATCCTGTCACGCAGCATCGCGGGACCACCTGCGTGCCAGTCGATGCTCTCGTACTCGGCGGCTACCATCACATCCGGCCAAGCGAAATCGGCGCGCCATATCTGGCCGTCACGTCCGTAGATCGGGTACTGAAGCTCGGGCATCGGCACGCCGTAATCGATCATCACCAGCCGCGCTTCACTTTCCATACCCGACTCAGCGCGCCCGTCGACGTAGGGCAGCAGGTCACGCACTGCGATGATGCCGCTCCGGCCTCGCTGCTCGAGTACCGCCTGCTCAAGCTCGCGCGACGAACACCAGCCCGAATGCAATGCGGTGTCGAGCGTTGCGAGCGCGCGGGGCCGCCGCAGTTCGCGCGCCACCTCAACCGCGGTCCAAGCCGGAGCTGTGGCAAGACGACCTGCGACCGAACGCAATGGGGCTCCGATCCGCTGATGCACCATCAGACCTCTGGTCGGTCGCATCCGCACGCCGGGGTCCAGGACATGAATTGCGGTCGTGTTCTCGGTGTCAAAGCCATAGAGCCGAGCTGCGGTTCCCATGCAGGCAACTGCCGGCTGCCGCATAAGCAGGTCAAGCGCGCGCAGACGCCCAACCAGGTCGGGCTCCGCCGCGGCGTAAACGCCGTACCAGACCCGGACCAGTCCGCCGTTGCGCACCTGGACGTCGAGTTGCTGGCGGGTCATCACCGTCAACAACTGTTGGGTCGTCGCGAAGCCGCCGGCTTCGTGAAGTAAGGCCAGGGCCTCCGCATACATCCCCGCAGTCTGCGGAGCTTCCGAAGCAGCAGCCAGTCACCGCTGTGTATAACCCGCCGAGCAGACACAGAATCGCACTCGCGGGGACTCCCGCATGCGATTCTCTGTCTGCTCGCGGGAGGAACTGAGCCTTACAGGTCGCGGAGTTCGCGCTTGAGGATCTTGCCGGTGGGGTTGCGCGGCAGCTCGTCGAGGAACACCACCTCACGCGGCACCTTGTAGCGGGCCAGGTGTTCCTTCACGTACACCTTGATGGCGTCCTCATCGACGCTGGAGCCTTCCTTGCGGACCACGAAGGCACGCAGCCTCGCGCCCCACTCCTTGTCGTCGACACCCAGCGCGGTCGCCTCGATCACGTCGGGGTGTCCGCTGATCAGGTCTTCGACCTCGGCCGGGAAGACGTTCTCGCCGCCGGACACGATCATCTCGTCGTCGCGGCCGCTGACGTAGAGCAGCCCGCGCTCATCGAAGTAGCCGACATCCCCCGACGACAACAGCCCGTCGATGATCTGCTTGCCACCGCCACCGGTGTAGCCCTCGAACGGGAAGAAGTTGCCGACGAAGATCCGCCCGATTTCACCCTGCGGCAGCTCATGGCCGTTGTCGTCGAGGATTTTGACCTTGACGCCCTTGACCACCTGGCCCACTGTCGCCGCGTTGAACTGCAGGTCGGCCGGGTCCGCGATCGTGGCGAACGCGACCTCGGTGGAGCCGTACATGTTGTAGATCACCGGCCCCAGGTCCTTCATCGACCGGGAGGCCAACTCGGCCCCGAGCTGCGAACCGGAGACGAACACGATCCGCAGGTGCGACAGATCCGGTTTGGGGCTGGTCTTCTCCAACTGGTCGAGGATCCGGGACAACATGACCGGAACGACGACCATGGCCGTCACCTTGTGCTTTTCCAGATCCTCCAACACGGTGGCCGGCTTGAACCGGCGTCGCAGCACCAGCGTCGAGCCGAAGAACATCGCCAGGGTGCCGTGCAGGTAACCCAGTGCGTGGAACATCGGCGACGGCAGCGACGTCACCTCACCGGCGCGGAACGGGACGTGCGACAGGATTCCGCCGATCGGTGCCAGCGTGGGCGGGGTGCTGCGGTTGGCGCCCTTGGGGGTGCCGGTGGTGCCGGAGGTCAAGATGATGATCGAAGCGTGCTTGGTGACCTTCGGTGCGGGTGCCTTGCTGCTGCGGGCGATCAGCTGCGCCAGCGTCTCGTCGGAGCTGCCGGACGAATCTGCGGCGTCCGGGTTGACACCCAGCGCCCGCAACTTGCCCAAGGGCGGGTCGGCCTGCGCGACCGCTGCGGTGTACTCGTCGTCGTAGATGATCAGTTTGGCGCCCTCGCGCTCGGAGACGTCCTTGATCTGCGGGCCGGAGAATTCGCTGTTCAGCAGGATCAGCCGGGCGCCGACCCGGGCGCAGCCGTAGTTGGCGATCAGAAACCAGCGGTGGTTGCGGGCCAGGATCGCCACGCCGTCGCCGCCCTGTACGCCCATCGCGACCAGGCCGTTGGCCACCGCGTTGGCGGCGTCGTCCAGCTCTTTGAACGTGATGCTGCCGTCGTCGTCGATGACGGCGAGGCCGTTCGGGTTACGGCGGGCGTTCAGCGCCGGAATCATCCCCAGCTCGCCCCAGCGGGCCCCGTCGGAGATCGCGTTCGCGATGATTCGCGGTGACTCCAGTTTCAGGGCACCGGATTGGAAGACCTTGCGCAAATAGTGCAGCTCGGCGTTACCGCGTTCGAGGTAGCGACCCAGCGTGGTGACGGCCTGACTTGGCAGGTCGGTGAGCTTAGCCATGGCCCAACCTTATGTGACTCAGGTCGCTGCCGGGCAGCGGATTCGACCTCATTCGTTAGCATGGCTGTCATGGCCGGCGGGTTATCGCTGGACGTGGCGGGACACCGGGTGGCGGTTACCCACCCGGACAAGGTGGTGTTCCCCGGTCGCGACGGCGCCGCCCCACACACCAAGCTGGACCTGATTCGCTATTACCTGGCGGTGGCCGACGGCGCGCTGCGGGGGGTGGCCGGGCGGCCGATGATCCTCAAGCGCTTCGTCGACGGCATCGATGCCGAAGCCGTCTTCCAGAAGCGGGCACCGACCAACCGTCCGGACTGGGTATCGGTCGCCGAACTGCGCTATGCCTCCGGGCGGTCGGCGCAAGAGGTCGTCGTCGACGATGCGGCCGGGCTGGCCTGGGTGATCAACCTGGGCTGCGTGGATCTCAACCCCCACCCGGTGCTCGCCGCCGACCTGCACCACCCCGACGAGCTTCGGGTCGACCTCGATCCGATGCCCGGCGTCGGCTGGCCGCAGATCGTTGAGGTGGCACTGCTGGCCCGCAACGTACTGGCCGATCACGGGCTGACGGCCTGGCCGAAGACCTCCGGATCCAGGGGCATGCACATCTACGCGCGGATCGCGCCGCGCTGGCAGTTCGGCCAGGTTCGGCTGGCAGCGCAGGCGGTGGCCCGCGAGATCGAGCGGCGGGCACCGCAGTCGGCCACCAGCAGATGGTGGAAAGAAGAGCGGGGCGCCCGGGTGTTCGTGGACTTCAACCAGAACGCCAAGGACCGCACGGTCGCCTCGGCCTACTCGGTGCGTGCCACCGCCGACGCTCGGGTGTCCACACCGCTGTATTGGGAGGAAGTCCCCGAGTCCGATCCGGCGGCGTTCACAATGGCGACCGTGCCGGAGCGGGTCGCACAGATCGGTGACCCGTGGGCCTGCATGGACGACACGAGCGGCGGGTTGGAGCCGCTGCTGGAACTGGCCGAAGAGCAGGGCCCGGCGGAGAGGGCGCCGCGCGGTGCGCGGAAGAACGTCGACGGCCGGCGCACCTCACCGCTGCCATTGATCGAGATCGCCCGCACCAAAACCCGCGACGAGGCGACGGCCGCGCTGGACCTCTGGCGCGAGCGGCACACCGCGGCAGCGAAACTGCTGACGCCCGACGATGTGCTGCTCGACGGCATGCGCGGTCCGAGCTCGATCTTCTACCGGGTCCGGATCAACCTGCAGCACATCCCGGCCGGGCAGCGCCCACCGCAGGAGGAGTTGATCGCCGACTACAGCCCCTGGAAGGCGACGCGGGGCAAACAGCTCTAGGGCCCCGTCATCCCTCGCTTCGTCCTTCGCCTCGCAGGTAGCTCTGCCGCCCGTAGGACGCGAATTCAGCGTCCAGGGATCGCTTGTCGTCGTCGGTCATCCGGGTGTAGACCGGCCCGCTCCGCCCGGCCCAGCGGTATACCGGATCGTCGGTCTGCCAGCGTTGGGCCTGCAGCTCGCGTTTGAGCACCTTGTTCGAACCCGTGACCGGCAGGCCGGCCGAGATCCGCAGGAACCGCGGTGTGCCCTTGCTGCCCAGGTCGGCCTGGGCGCCCAGGTACGCCGCGAACTCCGCCACATCGAAGCCGTCGGGATCGGCGACCTCGATCGCGCCCATCACCTGATCACCGGAGCGGGGGTCGGGCACCGCGTACACACCGGCGCTGATGATCAGCGGGTACCTGCGCAGCACCAGTTCGATGGTCAGCGCCGAGGTGTTCTCGCCGTCGACCCGGATCCAGTCGCCGCGCCGGCCGGCGAAGTACAGGAAGCCGGCCTCGTCGCGGTAGCCGAGATCGCCGGTCCAGTACCAGCCGTCGCGAACCTTCTCGGCGTCGGCGACGTCGTTTTTGTAGTACCCCTCGAAGTCGCGGGCACCGGTCTTGTCGACGATCTCGCCGACCGCGTCGTCGGCGTTGGTCACCCGGCCGTGTACGTCGAGGACCGCAGCGGGACACTCAGCGCGGGTCTGCGGGTCGACGACGGCGATGCCGGGGTGCGCCGGACGGCCCAACGCGCCGGGCGGCGCCGCCGGGTCGGGTAGCGCGGCATTGCCACCCTCGCTGGACCCGTAGCCCTCATGCAGCACGGCGCCGAACCGGCGGAGGAACTCCGCCTGATCCTGCGGCGACGCCTCGGTGCCGAATCCACGGACCAGGGTGTTGTCGGCATCGTCGGGACGCTCCTCGGTGGCCAGCAGGTAGCCCATCGCCTTGCCCACGTAGGTGAAGAACGTCGCACCGAAATAGCGCACGTCGGCCAAGAACTGCGACGCAGAGAATTTGGGTATCAGGCAGACCGTGGCCCCGTTGGCCAATGCCGGCGCCCACAGCGCCATGATCGCGTTGCCGTGGAACAGCGGCATACAGCAGTAGTCGACATCCGCGCGCACATGCCCGAATTTGGCGGTGGCCATCTGGGCGATCCGGACCAGCCGACCCTGGCTGCACTTGACCGCCTTCGACGCGCCGGTGGTGCCGGAGGTGAACAGCAGCAACTGCAACGACTCCGGGCCGACTCCCGGTGCAGCGGCCGGTTGCGACACCCGGTGTGCCTCGACCAGTTCGGTGTAGGCCGGGTCGTCGATCACCAACAGGCGGTCGGGATCCAGGCTGTGGTCCAGGCTCCGCAACCGGTCTGATCCGGAGGCGTCGGTGACGATCAGCCGGCAGTCGGCGTGGCGGATCTCCGCGGCCATCTCGGAGTCCCCGCGGGTGGGGTTGATCCCGACGATGGCCGCGCCGGCCAGCGCGCCGGCGCCGAGCCAGAACACGAAATCGGGGGTGTTGTCCAGCAGGACGCCGATATGGAACGGGCCCTCGGGAAACCGGTTGCGGCGCAACGAGGACGCCAACGCGGCGCGCGCCGCGGACTCGCGCACCACCTCGTCCCAGGTCCAATCCTGCGTCCGGGTGCGCAGGCCCGGGTTCGGGTCGCCGAGCCGATTGATCAGCAGGTCGGCGAAGCTCTCCGCATCGACGCTCATCAGCGCAGGATACCTAGGTGCCGCATCGGCGAACGCCCGAGCGGGGGCCAGCCCGGACCACCGGTGTGCGCGAACGACACCAAGCCCCTGAAGCGCCCCCCGATCGAGCGCATCCACCCGTGGACGCGGGATCTGCTGCGCTCGTTCGAGAACACTCCCGCACTGGTGCTGGGCCGTCGCGCCGACGTGCTGACCTGGAATCCGCTGGGCCACTTGCTTCTTGCGGGACACATCGACCGCTGCGCCCCGACCGTTCTGTCGGCCGACCCAACCTGACCCGCATGTTGTTCCTCGATCCGCACACCCGGGAGCTGTACGCGGATTGGGACCGCAAGGCCCGCCGGTCGTCAGCAGCCTTCGAGCAACCGCCGGACGGCACCCCGAAGATGCGCAGCTCGCCTCACTGGTGGCCGCCTGACCGCCTCTCACATGTGACCCGACACCGCGTGCCGGCGCGAACTGCGCGGAGTGGTGGGTGTTCAACTGACCGTCGCGCAGTAGCCTCACCACCGTGACCTTCTACCTGGTGATCCGGGACTTCAACATTGAAACCCGCGAGGAAGGCCCCGAGCTCGCGCGGGCGGAGCCGGCGGGCGTAGCAGCCGCCCTGCAACCGTTCCGCCCCGGCCACGAGGCCGTCCTGGCCCGGTTGCAAAGAGCGCTGGACGACGCGCCGCCGCGGGTCTTCGACATCGACGACCCGCAGATACTGAAGTCCAAGCAGTTGCTGCTCTTTGCCGACGACCTCTCGGTGCAGTTCAGCGGGTATGACGATGCGACCAAAGAGGAAGCGCGGTACGCGCATTACGACCGCCCGGAGGACCCGATCCGGTTCTCCGACGTTGCGGACTGACTCAGTTGATCGTGAAGCCGCCGTCGACAGCGATGGTCTGCCCGGTGACGTAGCCGCCGGCGTCGGAGGCCAGCCACACCGCCGTGGCCGCGAGTTCCTCGGGGTACCCCATCCGGCCCAGCACGATACGGTGGGAGACGCTGTCCAGGTAGCCCGGACGGTACTGCTCAGTCATCTCAGATTCGAAGAAGCCGGGCGCAATCGCGTTGACCCGAATGCCCTTCCGGCTCCCCCACTGCTGAGCCAAGTCTCGCGTCAGTCCGATGAGCCCGGCCTTGCTGGCCGCATACGCTGCTTGCGGCAGTCCAGCAGTCGTCAGACCCAGGATGCTGGAGATGTTGACAATCGACGAGCCCGGTTCCATCACCCGGCCGCAGGCCTGCGCAGCCCAGTAGGCCCCGTTGAGATTGATGTCGATCACCTCGCGGAACTGCTCCGGCGTCTCCCGGGTGGCCGGGTGCGCCGTTCCGACACCGGCGTTGTTGATCAGCACATCGACCCGGCCGAACCGCTCCATCGCGGCCTGGACCATGCGGGTCGCCGCAGCCGGGTCGGCGATATCAGTCGCCACCGGCAGTGCCGCGCGTCCCGTCGTCGCGACCAGTTCGGCGACGTCTGCGAGTTTGTCCACCCGCCGCGCCGCCAGCACGACATCAGCGCCGGCCTCGGCGAAGGCCCTGGCGAAATGCACGCCCAGACCAGAGGATGCCCCGGTCACCACTGCCACCCGGCCGTCCATGCGGAACTTGTCCAGTACTCCCACTCGACTCACCTTTCTCGCTTCTTCAGCCCAATGCTTTTCGTGCCGCCGCAATGAATTCCGGTGCGGCCTGCGCCGCTTCACCGGCATTCTGCACATCCTTCGCACCGTGTTGCGCCCGGTGGGTGATTCCTGCGGCGATAACCCCGATTTTGAAGTTCGCCAGCGCCAGATAGAAGTTCCACTCCCCCAGGTCGCGACCGGAGAGTTGCGCGTACTCCTCGGCGAGGGCGTCGGCAGAGGGCAATCGAGAACTGGTCCAGGCCGCGGGGTGGCCGAAGACGAGGTCGAATGCGGGTGACCGATAGACGCACATCAGGGCGATATCGGTGAGCGGGTCACCGAGGGTCGACAGCTCCCAGTCCACGACTGCCCGGATGACGTTCGGCTGCTCTGGATCGCAGATGGTGTTGTCGATGCGGAAGTCGCCGTGCACCACCGATGGTTGCGGGGTCTGCGGAACGGCGGCGGCCAGCGAGGCGGCCAGCTGCGCCACGTCATCTGTCAGCGCAGCGTCCGTCTCGCGGGTCTTGACCAGCTCCCACTGGCGGGCCCACAGTCGCACCTGGCGCTCCAGGAACCCGTCCGGCCTGCCGAAGGATTCGAGCCCCGCGGCACGGTAGTCGACCGCGTGGAGGTCGACGAGTATCCGCACCAGCGCCGAGGCGTTGGCGGCCAGCTCCGCGTCCGACAAGGCGTCCAGATCGTCCTTGTGCCGGTAGACCCGGCCGGTCACGAACTCCGTCACGGTCAACGGCGCACCGCACACCGTCCCGTCAGCATCGAACGCCATGGGCCGGGCGATCGGCACCCCAGTGCCGTACAACGCCCGGGTGACCACGAATTCGCGGCCCACGTCGTGAGCCGACGGTGTGAGGCCACCGAGCGGAGGCCTGCGGACGACCCAATCCGAGGCCTCGTCGCTGACCTTGAAGGTGAGATTCGATCGCCCCCCGGCGATCAGTTCGATGGTCAGGTCGCCCTGAACCGGAATGTCGCTGTCAATGAAGTACTGACGCAACGCGACGGCATCCAGCCCTTCGACCGTCACTGCTGGGTCGCCTCGAGTGCTCGCCGGGCCGCGCCGATACGACGTTTGGCGATGGCCCAGCGGTGCACCTCCGAGGGGCCGTCATAAACCCGAAACGGACGCACTTCCCGGGAGAGCCGCGCCGGCGGCAGATCCTCGGTGACGCCGAGCGCACCGCACATCTGCACACTGCGGTCGACGATGCGGAAGATCGCCTCGGCGGCGAAAGTCTTGGCGATCGACGTGGCGTCCCCGGCATTGTCGCCCTGATCCAATTCCCAGCATGCCCGCACCAGCAGAGCCCGGCTGGCGGCGATGTCGATCTCGTTGTCGGCCACCATGCTCTGGATCATGCCCAGATCACCGAGCGCCGAGCCGAACGCCCGGCGTCCCACGACATGGGCCAGTGCGGTGTCGTGCCCGCGACGTGCCGCGCCCAACCACCGCATGACATGGGTCATGCGCGCGGGCCCAAGGCGGACCTGGGCGTACTCAAACCCGCGATCCACCTCGCCGAGCACCGCGTCTTCGGGAACCCGAACGTCGTCGAAGAGCACCTCGCAATGGCCACCGACCATGGACCGGTCGAGGGTCGGTATATGCCGGCCGACGGTCAGGCCGGCCGTGTCGGCGGGAACCAGGAACATGGTGGCGCCGCCACGCTGCCCGGTCTCCCCGGATGTCCGGGCCATCACGATGAAGAACGCGGCGCCGTCCGCACCGGTGATGTACCACTTGCGGCCGGTGATGTACCAGTCTCCCGACCGGCGTTCCGCCGTGGTCGTCAGCGCTGCCGGATCCGAACCCGCACCCGGCGCCGGTTCGGTCATCGCAAAGGCGGACCGGACGTCACCGGCCGCCAGCGGAGCCAGGTAGCGCGCCTTCTGCTCGGTGCTGGCCACCTCCGCCAGCAGATGTACGTTGCCCTCGTCCGGGGCTGCGATATTCACCGCGGCCGGGCCGAACAGTGAATATCCGGCGGCCTCGAACACCGGCGCACGGTCGGACATGTTCAGACCAAGGCCGCCGTATTCGACGGGAGCGTGCGGCGCGAACACCCCGGCTTGCCGAGCCGCCGCCTGCATCTCCTTGATCACGGCGTCGCCGCCGGCCGCGGTGATATCCCCGCCGTGCCGGTCCTCGACCGGCAGAACTACGTCTTCGATGAACTCTCGCGTCCGTTCGACGAGCGCCGTCACGTCCGGCGAGTAGCTCAGCTCGATTGCCATGTCACTCCATCAGCACCCTCGATTGACCGACCGATCACTCGGCCCGAACAGTACGGACTGTTACACAGAAGGCGACTGCCAGTCAAAACAGAATGTCAATGGGGCGGGGCGGTGGGGACTATAGTTCAGTTTTTCTGAACACGGAGGTCGACATGGTGAGATCGTGCGGGGACGCGATCCGTGCCGCACGTCAGGCGCGGGGTCTGACCGTCCGAGAGTTGGCGCAGCACCTGCGGGTCAGCGCGGCCACCGTCAGTGCAGTCGAAAACGGCAAGACCGGAATCTCGGTGACGCGTCTGCAGCAGTACGCGCAGGCACTGGGCGTGACTCCCGCCCAGATCCTCGAGGGCACCATCGGAGTACCTGCAACGCGTTCGGCAAGAACCCGGTGCGCCGAGGATCCGGGGTTTCCAGGCCGCGACTGGCGAACATTCCCACCCTTGATGCTGGACGGTGTCCTGAGCGCGGCGATCGACGCTTTCGTGGACACCGGCTACCACGGCAGCACTATGCGGGATGTGGCGTCACGCGCGGGCATGAGCGTTCCCGGCATCTACCACCATTACCCCGATAAGCAGACGCTTCTGGTCGCGATACTGGATGCGACCATGACCGAATTGCACTGGCGTGTCGATTCCGCCCGCACCGATGCGTCAACCGGGATCGACGAGGTGCGGCGCATCGTCGAAGCCCTGGCACTGTTCCACACCCACCGCCAGAAGCTGGCTTTCATCGGGGCCAGCGAGATGCGCAGCCTGACGCCGGTGAATCGGCAGCGCGTTGCCGAGTCCCGAAACAGAGTGCAGCACATACTCGATGGCGCCATCGACCGGGCATCGAAGGATGGCGTCGGTGGCGCCGAGACTGTCCTCGCCGATGCCGCGGAACGCCGGATCGCCGGACGCGCCATCGCAACGATGTGCACATCGCTGCCGCAGTGGTTCAATGCTGCCGGGCCCGCGACTCCCGAGGAGACCGCGCACGTCTACGCCGAGTTCGCGGTATCTCTACTGACGAAGCAGAATGTGAACCGTGTCGGGTAAGTGGCAGTTCTGGGTCGACCGGGGCGGCACCTTCACCGACATCGTGGCGAAGCGGCCCGATGGACATCTGGTCACCCACAAACTGCTCTCGGAGAATCCGTCGCAGTACCGGGACGCCGCGGTGGCCGGAATCCGTGCCCTGCTGCAGATCTGTGACGACGCACCGATTCCGCCCGGCCTCGTCGATGCGGTGCGGATGGGCACGACAGTGGCCACCAATGCACTGCTGGAGCGTGGCGGGGAACGCACCCTGCTGGTCATCACCCGCGGCTTCGGCGACGCCCTTCGCATCGCCTACCAGAACCGTCCCCGTATTTTCGACCGGCACATCATGCTGCCCGAGCAGCTCTACGAGCGGACTGTCGAGGTCGACGAGCGGGTGGCCGCCGACGGGACGGTACTTCGCGCCCCGGATCTGGAGTCCTTGGCCTACCAGCTGCGCTCCGCCCGCGCCGACGGTATCCGCGCACTCGCGGTGGTGTGCCTGCACAGTTATCGGAACCCGGCGCACGAACGGGCGGTCGGCGCCCTGGCCGAGCAGCTGGGCTTCACCCAGATCTCGCTGTCGTGCGATGTCAGCCCGCTGCCGAAGCTGATTCCGCGCGGCGACACCGCAGTGGTCGACGCCTACCTGTCGCCGGTCCTGCGCCGCTATGTCGCGCAGGTGGCCGACGAGCTCAGCGGAGTGCGGCTGATGTTCATGCAATCCAACGGCGGGCTGGCGGCCGCCGACCACTTCCGCGGAAAGGACGCGATCCTGTCCGGGCCGGCCGGCGGGATCGTGGGCATGGTCCGGATGTCGGCGCTGGCCGGGTTCGACTCGGTGGTGGGGTTCGACATGGGCGGAACCTCCACCGACGTCTCGCACTACAGCGTCGAGTCGGGCGGTTACGAGCGGGTGTTCACCACCGAGGTCGCCGGGGTGCGGCTGCGAGCCCCGATGCTGCACATCCACACCGTCGCCGCCGGTGGCGGATCGGTCCTGCACTTCGACGGCAGCCGGTTTCGGGTGGGGCCGGAGTCCGCGGGCGCCGATCCGGGACCGGCCTGCTACCGGCGCGGCGGCCCGCTGACCGTCACCGACGCCAATGTGTTGCTCGGACGCATCCAGCCGACGCATTTTCCGGCGGTGTTCGGACCGGCCGGCGACGAGCCGCTGGATGCGACGGCGGTGCGACGGGGCTTCGCCGATCTGGCCGTCGCAATCCGTTCGGCCACCGGCGAGGTTTTCGCAGACCGCGCCCCCGAGCAGATCGCCGAAGGATTCCTGCGCATCGCGGTGGCGAACATGGCCAACGCGGTCAAGAAGATCTCGGTGGCCAAGGGCTACGACATCACCCGCTACGCACTGACCACCTTCGGCGGCGCAGGTGGACAGCACGCGTGCGCGGTCGCCGACGAACTCGGCATCCGCACGGTGCTGGTACCGCCGATGGCCGGTGTGCTGTCCGCGCTGGGCATCGGGTTGGCCGACGCCACCGTGATCCGGGAGCGGGCGATAGAGACCCGGCTGGACTCGGCCGCGCTCGAACTGGGTGACGTTGCCGACGACCTGGAGCAGCAAGCCCGCGCCACCCTTGCCGACCAGGACGTTCCGTCCGACCGGATCCAGGTGACTCGTCGGGTTCACCTGCGCTACCAGGGCACTGATACCTCGATCCCGGTCGAATTCGACGGCGTCGCACAGATGAAGGCGGCATTCGAAAACGTCCACCGCAGCATGTACTCGTTCCTGATGGACCGTCCGCTGATCGCCGAAGCGGTCGAGGTCGAGGCGACGGGCCGCACCGAACAACCCGACCTGGCCCACCGGGTGGCTTCCGAACCCGACTGCCGCACAACCGAAGTCGTTCGACTGTACACCGCCGGCAGTTGGCATGATGCGCCGCTCTACCGGCGGGAGGCGATCACCTCCGCCGACGTCGTGGCCGGGCCGGCCATCATCGCCGAGGACAACGCCACCACCGTCGTCGACGACGGTTGGCAGGCCGGCCTGACCGCCGACGGACAGCTGATGCTGCAACGGACGGCCGCGGCGGCTCGCGACGATGCCGGGACCGAAGCCGATCCGGTGCTGCTGGAGATCTTCAACAATCTGTTCATGGCCATCGCCGAGCAGATGGGCACCCGACTGGAGGCCACCGCTCAATCGGTGAATATCCGAGAGCGGCTGGACTTCTCCTGCGCGCTGTTCGATGCGGACGGCAACCTGGTCGCCAACGCCCCGCACATTCCGGTGCACCTGGGATCGATGGGCGCGACGGTCAAAGAGGTGATTGCGCGGCGGGCCGGGCAGATGCGGGCCGGCCAGGTCTACGCGGTCAACGACCCGTACCACGGCGGAACTCACCTGCCGGACATCACCGTCGTGACCCCGGTCTTCGATCAAACCGGACAGCAGGTGTTGTTCTTCGTGGCCTCGCGCGGTCACCACGCCGAAATTGGTGGTACCACACCGGGTTCCATGCCAGCCGACAGCAAAACCGTCGACGAGGAAGGCGTGCTGTTCGATAACTGGCTGTTGGTCGACGACGGGCAATTCCGCGAAGCACAGACCCGTTCGCTGCTCGCCGGGGGACGATTCCCTTCGCGCAGCCCCGACACCAACCTCGCCGACCTGCGGGCTCAGATTGCGGCCAACCAGAAGGGGATCGACGAGATCCGGGCCATGATCGGACATTTCGGCCTGGATGTCGTACAGGCCTACATGCGCCACGTCCAGGACAACGCCGAGGAGGCGGTGCGCCGCGTCATCGACTCACTCGACGACGGCGCATACCGCTATGTGATGGACTCCGGGGCGACGATCGCGGTGCGGGTGACCGTCGACCGGGCCACCCGCAGCGCCACCATCGACTTCGACGGAACCTCGCCTCAGCTGACGACGAACTTCAACGCACCCTCGTCGGTGGCCACCGCCGCGGTGCTCTATGTGTTTCGCACCCTGGTAGTCGACGACATCCCGATCAACGACGGGTGTCTGCGCCCGCTGCACATCACGATCCCGGACAAGACGATGCTGGCTCCGGGCTACCCGGCCGCGGTGGTGGCCGGAAACGTCGAAACCTCCCAGGCGATCACCGGGGCGCTGCTGGCCGCGCTGCGCGCGCAGGCCGAAGGGTCCGGGACGATGAACAACGTCACGTTCGGCAATGCCGACCACCAGTACTACGAGACACTCGGCTCCGGTTCCGGTGCCGGCGACGGCTTTGCCGGCGCCTCGGTGGTGCAGACCCATATGACCAACTCCCGGCTCACCGATCCCGAGGTGCTGGAGATGCGTTTCCCGGTGTTGTTGCGCGAGTACTCAATCCGGCACGGCAGCGGTGGGGCCGGCCGCTGGCACGGCGGAGACGGCGGCGTGCGCCGGATCGAATTCCTCGAGCCGATGACCGTCAGTGTCCTATCGGGACATCGAACCGAGGCGCCCTACGGCATGGCCGGCGGATTGCCCGGGAAGCTGGGGAGCAATCGGGTGGCGCGCGCCAACGGTGCGGTCACCGAACTGGCCGGCTGCGACGCGACCGACATGGCACCCGGCGATGTGCTGGAGATCCAGACTCCCGGCGGCGGCGGGTATGGCGAACCTCGTTGATCAGCGTTAATCTCACGCGATGCGCGACCAGTGGAGCCGACGAGGCTTCTTCGGCCTCTGCGGCACAGCAGGAGCCGCCGCGCTGCTGGCGTCCTGTTCGTCGGACGAGCACGACGATGCCGGGGCGCCCGGACCGGTCACCATCACCCATGTCTTCGGTGCGACCACCGTCCCGCAACCACCCAAGCGGGTTGTCTGCGCCGGCTATACCGGGCAGGACGATCTGCTCGCGCTGGGCGTCGTACCCATCGCGGTCACCAACTGGTTCGGCGACCAGCCGTTCGCGGTGTGGCCCTGGGCGCAGCGACGCCTCGGTGACGCCAAGCCCGCGGTGCTGGACTTGGACAACGGGATTGCGGTCAAGCAGATCGCCGAACTCAAGCCGGATCTGATCATCGCGACCAACGCCGGCGTGGACGCCGACACCTACCAGACGCTGTCGGCGATCGCGCCGACCGTCCCGCAGTCGAACGGCGACGCATTCTTCGAGCCCTGGAAGACCCAGGCCGCCGCCATCGGCAAAGCCGTCCACCAGCCTGCCCAGATGCAGTCGCTCATCGACGGCGTCGACACCAAGTTCGCCGACGTGGCCACCGCGCACCCCGGCTTCAAAGACAAGAAGGCGCTGCTACTGGCGGGCCGCCTCGAGGGCGGCCCCGAGAACAGATTTGTGGCCGCCACCACCGGTTGGCGCACCGAGTTCCTCTCCCAGATGGGGTTGACCGTGGCCGATGCTCCCGCGCTGATCGAGCACGACCGGCTCGGTCCCGTGCTGGGCGGCGCCGACGTGCTGATCTGGACCACCGAGAGCGACGAGGAACGCACCGCGCTGCTCGCTGATCCCGACATCGCGGCGCTGGAGTCACGTAGCGTCTTCACCACCAAAGACCAGGCCGGGGCGCTCGCCTTCGCCTCCCCGCTGAGCTACCCGCTGGTGGCCGAGCAGGTGCCCGGACTGATCGCCAAAGTGATCGGATAACTGATGACCGACCCGATCGGCAGGTTGGCCGCCGAAGCGATCCAGTTGCTCATCGACGCGGTGGAGCAGACACCGCCGGAAGCGTGGAACCAACCGTCCAACCTCGAGGACTGGAACGTGGGCGAGGTGGTGGGCCATGCCACCGGCAGCGCCGCAAAGATCGTCACCCTCGTCGAAGGCGGCGAGATCTGGACCGGCCCGTCCCAACCGGCCGACTGGGTGTCGGAGGATCCGGCCGGGCGCCTCCGCGAGTTCACGGCACGCCTGGGCGAGGCCCTGCCCCGCGCCGACTGGGACGCCATAGTGCCTGCTCCGGAGGGCGAGGTCCCGCTGCGGCGTGCGCTGATCTTTCCGGTCGCCGACCTCGCACTGCACAGCTGGGACGTACACCGCGCGCAGGGCCGGTCGATCGAACTGCCCGAGGAGTTGATCGCACTGTGCCGCGGGCTGATCGACCCACTGCCCGAGTCGTTGATGCGGCGACCGGGCGCATTCGGTCCGGCGAAACCGGCGCCGGCCGACGCCACACCGACCATCCGACTCATGGCCCACCTCGGCCGCGCGGTCGACCCGGTCTGAACTCTGCAAATTCGGTAAGACCCCTCTGGCATAGCCCGCAGAATTGTGGCCTGGATCACTTTCCACGACTACGGTCGGGGATATGAGCGCGACACTGGATTTCACGGATCTCCCCAAGACCGCCGGCATCCTCGACTACGGCGACTGCGCGTTGCTGTTGCAGTTCGATCGCACCGCCGAGGTGCTGGCGTGGACCACAGCCCTGAGCGCCGCCGCGCTGCCCGGGGTGGTCGACATCGTCCCGGCGTCACACACCGTGTTGGTGAAACTGGCCGCGCCCGGCTACCAGGGCAGCGTCCGTCAGCGGCTGGCCAAGCTGACCGTCGAAGCGGACGAGATCGCGACCACCGCACACGACGCCGCGGTCGACGTGGTGATCGACGTGGTCTACGACGGCCCCGACCTCTCCGAGGTGGCCGAGCGCACCGGATTGAGTGTTGCGCAGGTGATCAACGCCCACACCGAAACGCCCTGGCGGGTCGGATTCGGTGGCTCCACACCGGGTTTCGCCTATCTGATCGGCGGCGACCCGAGACTGGAGGTGCCGCGCCGCGCCGATCTGCGGGACGCCGTTCCGGCCGGCTCGGTGGCGCTGGCCGGCCGGTTCAGTGGTATCTACCCGCGCCAGTGGCCGGGCGGCTGGCAGTTGATCGGCCGCACCGACGCGGTGCTGTGGGACCTGGAACGGCCCGACCCCGCGCTGCTGACTCCGGGCCTGACAGTGCAATTCCGGGCCGCATGACGGCGACGTGACTCGGGAACGGGAGGATCACATGACCACGTTGGAGATACTGCGCACCGGCCCGCTGGCCCTGGTCGAAGACCTCGGCCGGGCCGGGCTGGGCCATCTCGGTGTCACCCGATCCGGGGCCGCCGACCGCCGGTCGCACACGCTGGCCAACCGTTTGCTGGCCAACCCCGACGATCGGGCCACCATCGAGGTGGCGTTCGGCGGACTCTCCGCGCAAGTCCACGGCGGCGACGTCGACATCGCGGTCACCGGCGCCGATACCGACCCGGAGGTTAACGGAGTCACGTTCGGCACCAACAGTATTCAGCGCGTTCATGACGGACAGGTGATCTCGCTGGGCACCCCGCGCTCGGGGCTGCGAACGTATCTGGCGGTACGTGGGGGCATCGATGCCACACCGGTGCTGGGCTCGCGCAGCTACGACGTGATGGCCGCGATCGGACCGGCACCGTTGCGCGCCGGCGATGTCTTGCAGATCGGCAAAGGGACCGGCGACTACCCCGAGATCGACCAGGCGCCGGTGGCGACGATCCCGGACGACGTCGTCGAGCTGCGGGTGACCCCGGGTCCCCGCGACGATTGGTTCGTCGACCCCGACGTCATGGTGCGCACCAACTGGCTGGTGACCAACAACAGCGACCGCGCCGGGATGCGATTGGTCGGGTTGCCACTGGAATACCGGTGGCCGGACCGGCAACTGCCCGCTGAAGGCGCCGATCGTGGCGCAATCCAGGTTCCGCCGAACGGCTTTCCGATCATCCTCGGCCCGGATCACCCGGTTACCGGCGCCTATCCGGTGGTCGGCGTGGTAGTCGAGGAGGACATCGACATGCTGGGCCAGGTCAGGCCCGGACAGACCGTGCGGATGCACTGGTCGCGGCCACACCAGCACCCGTCCACCCACGCGAGCTGGTAGGCCGGCGGGTGCCCGGCAAGGTCCAGACCGCACGCCTGATCCACACCTCTGACCTTGACGACGAGACCCGCCGCGGCGCACATCAGCTCGTCATCGAAGCCTACGGGGACGCGTTCTCCGACGCCGACTGGCAGCACGCGCTGGGCGGGATGCACGCCCTGATCTGGCACCGCGGTGCCCTGATCGCCCACGGTGCGGTGATCCGCCGCCAACTGCTCTACCGCGGCAGATCCCTGCGCTGCGGCTACGTCGAAGCCGTCGCCGTGCGTGAAGACCACCGCGGGCGGGGACTGGCCACCGCGGTGCTGGACGCCTGCGAACAGGTGATCCGCGGCGCCTTCGAACTCGGTGCGCTCAGTTCGGGCGACATCAGCCGTCGGCTCTACACCACCCGCGGTTGGCTGCCGTGGCGTGGGCCGACCTCGGTACTGTCCCCGACCGGGCCGATCCGCACCCCGGATCAGGACGGCACCGTGTTCGTGATGCCCGTCGATCTGGATTTGGACACCACCGCCGCTTTGGCTTGCGACTGGCGCGACGGCGACGTCTGGTAGCCGGGAGTTTCTTCCGGTCGCGCCCCTCACAGCAAACCCGTACCTTGAACGGGAGTCAGCGGCCAGCCCCCCGACGTACGCTTTGCCGCTGGATACTGACACGGGAGACCCCATGCTGTTTGAGTTCTGGCACAACTTCACCCACAACCTCTTCAAACCACTGCTGCTCTTCTTCTACATGGGTTTCCTGATCCCCGTTCTGAAGGTCCAGTTCGAGTTCCCCTACGTGCTGTACCAGGGCTTGACCTTGTACCTGCTGCTGGCAATCGGCTGGCGTGGCGGCGAGGAGCTCGCCACCATCGACGCATCCAGTATCGGCAGCGTCCTGGGCTTCATCGTCCTGGGCTTCTTCACCAACCTGATCATCGGATTCGTCGCCTATGGGCTGCTGACCCGGATGACGAAGATGCGACGAATCGATCAGGCCACGGTCGCCGGCTACTACGGGTCGGACTCGGCCGGCACATTCGCCACCTGCCTGGGCGTGCTGGCCGCGTTGGACATCACGTTCGACGCCTACATGCCGGTGATGCTGGCGATCATGGAGATCCCCGGCTGCATCGTGGCACTGCTGCTGGTGGCCCGGCTGCGCGATCGCGGAATGGACCCGCTGGGCAACATGCCCGACGAGCCCGGGTACAACCCGAAGGCCCGCCTCGAATTGGTCACCGCCGCCCAGTTGAGCGCACAGCATCCCGCGAACCAGCACCAGCTGGAGGTCGAAGAGGAACTGGAGATCTCGCTGGAGAAGCGCGAGCATCCCGATTCGGTCGGCGCCGACTCGGTGCCGACGGTGACAGCACCGGTCAGCGCGCCGCTGCTGCGCGAAGTACTGCTCAACCCGGGGCTGTATCTGCTCTTCGGCGGGATCATCATCGGCTTTGTCGGCCGCCTGCAGGGTGCCTCCGTCATCGAGGACGGCGACCACGTGTTCGTCACGGCGTTCCAGGGCATTCTGTGCCTGTTCCTGCTCGAGATGGGGATGACGGCGTCCCGCAAGCTGAAGGATCTACGATCCGCGGGACGCGGTTTGATCGCGTTCGGGTTATTGGCTCCGAATCTCTTTGCCATAGCAGGGATTTTCATCATCCACTTCTATGCGCAACTCACCGGCACCCACTTCGAGACGGGCAGCTACGTGCTGTTCGCCGTGCTGTGCGGCGCGGCGTCGTATATCGCCGTACCCGCGGTGCAACGAATCGCGATCCCCGAGGCCAGTCCGACGGTGCCGCTCGCGGCATCCCTGGGGCTGACGTTCTCGTACAACGTGACCATCGGCATTCCGCTGTACCTGCAGATCACTCACGCCGTCAACAGCTGGCTACCGATCGGCTGACACCGCCTTTGTGAAATAGGCTGCGCGCACACCTAATACGTGACGCCGCCCACACCGTGAACCAAATCGTGACGCGGTCCGTGTACCAGCCGAGTTGTCCTCCAAGGCATTTACAGCTTCTACACCGCAACTTGCCAGAGCAACTCGGTATGTTCGCACGGCGACCAGCTGCGACCGGCAACATGGCACGGCGGTGGCTCAGAGGTAGGAGATGTCAATGACGCATGCAGATATCAGCGCTTTCGACCCGGAGGACTCCGCGGCCTGGGAGAACGGCAACAAAGCCGTCGCGCGGCGCAACCTGATCTGGTCGACGGCAACCATGCACGTCGCCTTCTCCATCTGGTCGCTGTGGTCGGTGGTCGTGCTGTTCATGCCGGAGTCGGTTTACGGCATCAAGCCGGGTGACAAGCTGCTGCTCGCGGCCGTCGCCACCCTGGTCGGTGCGGGTGCGCGGATTCCGTATGTGGCGGCCACCGCCAAGTTCGGCGGTCGCGACTGGGCGGTGTCTTCGTCGCTGATCCTGCTGATACCCACCGTCGGTACCTTGTTGTTGCTGGTCAACCCGGGTCAACCGTTCTGGATGTATGTGGTGTGTGCCGCCCTGACCGGGCTGGGAGGCGGCAACTACGCGGCGTCGCTGGCCAACGTCGACGCCTTCTACCCACAACGCCTCAAGGGGGTTGCGCTCGGGTTGTGCGGCGGTATCGGCAACCTCGGTGTGGCGGCCATCCAGCTGGTCGGTCTGTTGGTCCTCGCCACCGTCGGCAACACCAAGCCGGAGTTGGTCTGCGCTGTCTACCTGGTACTGCTCGCCCTGGTCGGCATCGGCGCAGCCCTGCGGATGGACAACCTCGACCACGGTGCGAAAGAGGTCGGCAGTATCCGATCGATCCTGTCGGTACCTGACAGTTGGGTCGTCTCGCTGCTGTACTGCGCCGCTTTCGGCTCGTTCATCGGCTTCGCGTTCGCGTTCGCCCAGGTGCTGCACGTCACATTCGAGGAAACCGGCCACAACCCCGCCGAGGCCTCATTGTACGCCGCCCGAATCGCTTTCATCGGGCCGCTGTTGGGCGCCTTGTCCCGCATCTACGGGGGCCGGGTGGCGGACCGGCGCGGAGGCGGACGGGTCACCTTCGTCGTCTTCCTCGGAATGATCCTGGCCGCCGCGGTACTGGCCGTGACCAGCACCATCGATGACCGCACCCCCGGCACGGTCGCCTCATCCACCGTCGTGCTCTACATCGCCGGATTCATCGCGCTGTTCATCCTGGCCGGGATGGGCAACGGATCGGTGTTGAAGATGATCCCGTCGATCTTCGAGGCCCGCAGCCGGTCACTGGACGCCAGTGAAGCCGAGCGCCGACACTGGGCGCGTTCGCATTCCGGCGCGTTGATCGGATTCGCCACCGCGATCGGCGCCCTCGGCGGGGTGGCCATCAACCTGACCTTGCGGCAGGCCTACACGAGCACGGGCACCGAGACACCCGCCTTCTGGATCTTCCTCGCGACATATTGCGCCGCAGCCGCATTGACCTGGGTGATGTACCTTCGCCGGCCGCCGCGGATGCCGGCTGGGACGAGCCCGCGGACCGCCCGTGACGCCGAGACGGTGCCGGTGTGACCGAAACCGCTGCCCAAACCGGGCAACGGATTGGAAACCGCTCGGTAACACGTACGAAATCGATTGCCGCTAAACCTTATACATGAGCACCGTTCAGGCTGCCGGCCACCTCATCGAGATTGAGGACAGCCGGGTACTCGTGGACGGGTTGATCAAGCCGGTGTCTCCTGCCGGCTTGGCCGCCCTGCGCGTACTGGCCCACCAGCCGGGCACCGTCGTGGCACGTGACACGTTGTTGCGCGCACTGCCGGGACGGGGCAGCAGTACACATGCGGTGGACACTGCGGTGCTTCGGCTTCGAACAGCGTTGGGCGACAGTCAGATCGTTGCCACCGTGGTCAAGCGGGGCTATCGGTTGGCGGTCGACGACCACCCGGGGGCCGCATGATCCCCATTCTGGTCGCGCACGGCACCCGCCGGCCCGAGGGCGTCGTCATGATCGGTGAACTCGCCGAGCGGGTCGGCGCACTGCTGGCGCAGCCGGTGCGGGTGGCGTTCGTCGACGTGCTGGGTCCCACGCCGGCGGAGATCCTTGCCGCTGAAGCCGATACCGGCCGTCCGGCGATCGTCGTCCCGGCGTTTCTGGCCCGCGGTTATCACGTAGGGGTCGACGTACCCACGCATGTCTTGGCCAGCGGACACCCGGACGTCACGATGACACCGGCACTGGGGCCGGACCCGCGCGTGGCCGCCGTGGTCGCCGCGCGACTGTCCGAAGCGGGCTGGCGGCCCGGGGACTCGGTGGTTCTCGCGGCGGCCGGTTCGTCGGACGCGACAGCGCGCGCCGACCTGGACCAGGCCGCGCAGATGCTGTCGGGGCTGCTCGGCTCGCGCGTCGAGGTGGCGTTCGCCGCCACCGGCGGACCCACTGTCTCCGAGGCCGTGGCCGCCTCGCGCAGGCGGGGGGCGACTCGAGTGGTGGTCGCCTCTTACCTGCTGGCCGATGGACTCTTTCAGCGGCGACTGCTCGACACCGGGGCGGATCTGGTGACCGAGCCACTAGGCACCCACCCGGGCATCGCCCGGATCGTCGCCGACCGGTTCATCACCGCCCGAACACGGATTCCGGTGCGGTCAGGGCTTTTTGGCGACAGTCAGTAAAAGCGTCGAATCCTCCAGAGCGCTGACCGCGTGTACCGCGGCGGGCACCACCAAAAGGTCGCCGCTTCGACCGGTCCAGGAGTCGGCGCCGGCCGTCAGCTTGATCCGGCCGCTGAGCACATGCAACGTCGCGTCGTCGGAAGAGTTGTCATGGTCATCGAGGGTCTGCCCTCGGCGCAGCGCGATCACGGTCTGCCGCAACACACATTCGTGACCCCCGACCACCGTGGTCGCACTGCGGCCGCTGGATTCCGTGCCGGCGCGGTCGAGTTGCTCGCGGGCCAGAGCTGTTAGCGAGAACTTCTTCATCTGCCGACTCCGTCGTGGGGGGGACCGGGACCGATTGTGAGCCTACCGCCGTCCCCATCGCGAACAGACGTGAAATCGCCCAAATTCGGCATGGCCTGGGCGATTCTGTCCGGCGCACCCAGTCGGCCCGACGTTGAGTCTCACATCCGTGCCGCCGGCCCGTGAGCAGAAGTTCACGGGGGGGACACCGGGTGCAGCTTTCCGGTAACGAAACATTCCTACCGTGTCCACATGGCTCGTTCACACATCATCACTGGTTGGGATCCCGAAGACACCGTGGCCTGGGCGGCCGGTAACGACAAGATCGCCCGGCGCAACCTGATCTGGTCCACAGTCGCCGAACATGTCGGCTTCTCGATCTGGTCGATCTGGTCGGTGATGGTGCTGTTCATGCCGGAGTCGGTGTATGGCTTCACCGCCGGTGACAAATTCCTCCTGGCGGCCACCGCTACCCTGGCCGGCGGTGCGCTGCGCATCCCGTACTCGCTGGCCACCGCGACGTTCGGCGGCCGCAATTGGACGGTCTTCTCAGCGCTGGTCCTGTTGATTCCGACCGTGGCGATGATGGGCCTGCTGGCCCATCCGGGACTGCCGCTGTGGCCGTATCTGGCGTGTGCGGCCCTGACCGGTCTGGGCGGTGGGAATTTCGCGGCGTCGATGACCAACGTGAACGCTTTCTATCCGAACCGGCTCAAGGGCTGGGCGTTGGCGGTCAATGCCGGCGGCGGCAACCTCGGGGTACCGCTGATTCAGCTGATCGGGCTGGGGGTGTTGGCGACCGCGGGCAACCGGCAACCGCACTGGGTCTGCGCGACATATCTGGTGTTCCTTGCGCTCACCGGAATCGGCGCAGCATTGTTCATGGACAATCTCGACAACCACCGGGCCGACCTGAGTGCGATGCGCTCGATCCTGCCGGTACTCGACACCTGGATCATCGCGCTGCTCTACATCGGTACCTTCGGCTCGTTCATCGGGTTCTCGTTCGCCTTCGGCCAGGTGCTGCAGATCAGCTTCGTGGGTAGCGGTCAGAGCCCGGCGCAGGCCTCGTTGCACGCTGCTCAAATCGCCTTTCTGGGACCGCTTCTGGGGTCGGTAGCACGGATCGTCGGCGGCCGGATAGCCGACCGGCTCGGCGGTGGCCGAGTTACCCTGGCGGCGTTCGGCGGGATGTTTGCGGCGGCGGGACTGCTCGTCGGTGTCAGCGTCCTCGACGACCATCGCAGCGGCCCCACCACCAGCGCCACCATGGTGGGTTACGTCATCGGCTTCGTAGCGTTGTTCATCGTGTCCGGGATCGGCAACGGCTCGGTGTACAAGATGATCCCGTCGGTGTTCGAGGCCCGCAGCCATGCGCTGGGTCTCCGCGAGAGCGACCGTCGGCAGTGGTCACGAGCCATGTCGGGGGCGTTGATCGGATTCGCCGGTGCCATCGGCGCGTTCGGCGGTGTCGGTATCAACCTGGCACTGCGACAGTCGTATCTGTCCAGCGGTTCAGCGACGGCGGCGTTCGGGATCTTCCTGACGGGCTACGTCGGCGCCGCAGGGGTGACTTGGCTGAGATATGTGCGTAGCCCGATCCTCACCGCCCATCCGGCCCGGACCGCCTTGGCTCCGGCCTAAGGTGTCCACCACCGCGACGGGGATGCACCTTGCCGGCGGCCGCCTGGCGAGGCGAACGAGATCCGTCACGCTGGTGGCGGCCAGATGAGTCGGCCAGACCAGGTGCCGCTGAGCGGCTACCGGGTGGCGGTGACTTCGGCACGTCGGGCTGACGAGCTCTGCGCCCTGCTGCGGCGCCACGGCGCCACCGTCTGCGCAGCACCGGCGATCGACATGATCGATCTGACGGATGACGGCGAATTGCACAGACGCACCGAGGACTTGATCGCGGACCCGCCGGACATTCTGGTTGTGACGACCGCGATCGGATTCCGCGGCTGGATTGCCGCCGCCGAGGGGTGGGGACTCGCCGATGAACTGATCGCGGCCCTGAGTCCGGCGCGGATTGTGGCTCGTGGGCCGAAGGTGGTCGGCGCACTGCGCGCCGCCGGGCTCGGCGAGGAGTGGTCCCCCGAATCCGAATCGTCAGCCGCGGTGCTCGCCTATCTGCTGGAATCGGGTGTCAACGGCTGCCGCATCGCCGTCCAGCTGCACGGCACCAGCGGCGGCTTGGATCCGGCTCCCGAGCTACTCGACCGATTCCGTTCTGCGGGAGCCGATGTGCTGCCCATCAGGGTCTACAGGTGGCGGGCGGTCCGGCCGGGCGGAGAGTTCGACCAACTGACCACCGAGATCGCCCAACGACAATTCGATGCCGTGAGCTTCACCTCGGCCGCTGCCGTGCTGGCAACACTGACACGCGCCACCGAACTCGGCATCTCCGATGAGCTGGTTGGCGCGCTGCGGTCGGACGTCGTTGCCATGTGCGTGGGTCCGCTGACTGCCCGGCCGCTGTCACTCTTGGGCGTCCCCACTTCGTCACCGCGACGAATGCGATTGGGAGCGTTGGCTCGCCATATCGTGGATCAGCTACCACGGTTGCGCACCCACACCGTGGACGCCGCCGGCCACCGGATCGAGGTTCGCAGCAGTTGCGTGATGGTCGATGGGGTGGCCAAGCCGGTGTCGCCGGCCGGGATGGCAACGCTGCGCGCGTTGGCCCATCACCCCGGCAGGGTGGTCTCTCGTGATGAATTACTGGATTCCTTGCCGGGCAACGGCAGCCGCACTCACGCGGTGGAGACAGCCGTGTTGCGACTCCGAACCGCCTTGGGCGACAAGAAGATCATCGCCACCGTGGTCAAACGCGGCTACCGGCTGGCGGTGGACCAGGCGAGCGACTGAGTCCATAACGGTGACCCGCTTCGCCCGGCTCCGCCGCGCTTGCGATCACCTGAGTCCATAACGGTGACCCGCTTCGCCCGGCTCCGCCGCGCTTGCGATCACCTGAGCCCATAACGGTGACCCGCTTCGCCCGAGCGACTAAGCGGCGGCCCGAAGGGCGGCGACGCGGCCGATCTGCACGTAGCCGTCCACGATCCGGGTCGGGTATACCCGAACCGAGATCCGGGGATCATCCAGACAACTGCCGTCGTCGAACGCGAATGCCTGCTTCTTCAGCGGCGAGATGACGGACAGCCGGCCACCGCGGTCACCGACGATCCCCCGGGACAACACCGCCGCGTGGAAGAACGGATCGACGTTGCACACCGCGTGTACCGAGTCGTCGTCGAGGCGGAACAGTGCCGCCTGTTTGCCGTTGTCGAGCAGCACACCCACGCCGAGGCCGGGAATCAGCTGGTCGTACCGGCAGGCGGTGGTCCATGCCTCAATGTTGTTGGCGGTGATCATGATGCCTCCTCAGATGAGCGCAGTACCGGGATGGGTAAGGGGATCTTGCGGCCGTCGCGTTCGGTGAACGCGACGGTGGGGTCTTCGGCGTCGGGAGCGTTGACGAACGACACGAAGCGCGACAGCTTCTCGGGATCGTCGAGCACCCCCTTCCATTCGTCGGCGTAGTTGTCGACGTGGCGGGCCATCGCCGTCTCGAATTCGTCAGCCAGCCCGAGTGAGTCCTCGCAGACGACCTCGCGGATGTGGTCGAGCCCGCCTTCGATCGACTCGATCCACGGCGCGGTGCGCTGCAGCCGATCCGCGGTGCGGATGTAGAACATCAGGAACCTGTCGACATAGCGGAACACCGTCTCGGTGTCGAGGTCTGACGCCAGCAACTCGGCGTGCTTGGGCGACATACCGCCGTTGCCACCGACATAGAGATTCCAGCCGATCTCGGTGGCGATCACCCCGACGTCCTTGCCGCGAGCCTCGGCGCACTCCCGGGCGCAACCGGACACACCCATCTTGATCTTGTGCGGTGCGCGCAGTCCCCGATAGCGCAGCTCCAAGTCGACGGCCATCTTCACGGAGTCCTGCTGCCCGTAGCGGCACCAGTCACTGCCCACGCAGCTCTTCACGGTACGGAGCGACTTGCCGTATGCCTGACCGGATTCCATACCGGCATCGACCAACTTGCGCCAGATGTCCGGCAGCTGATCGACACGGGCGCCGAACATATCGATGCGCTGCCCGCCGGTGATCTTGGTGTAGAGACCGAACTCCTGGGCGATCTGGCCGATCAGGATCAGGTGCTCGGGCTTGATCTCACCGCCTGGCACCCGGGGAACCACCGAGTAGCTGCCGTTGCGCTGAATATTGGCCAGGAAGTGATCGTTGGAGTCCTGCAGTGCGGCCTGCTCACCGTCCAGGATGTGCTCGGAGCCGGTGGAGGCCAGGATGGAGGCGACGGTCGGTTTGCAGATGTCGCAGCCGTGGCCTTTGCCGAATCGCTCCAGCAGTTCGGAGAAGGTGCGGATCCCGGTGACCTGGATGATCTCGAAGAGTTCAGCGCGCGACTGGACGAAGTGTTCGCACAGCGACTTGGACTGCTCCACCCCCTCGGCGATCAGCAGCTCTTTGAGCAGCGGAATGCAGGAACCACACGAGGTTCCGGCCTTGGTGCGGTCCTTCAGTGCCTGCACGTCGTGACAGCCATCGGCGATCGCATTGCACAGTTGCGTCTTGCTGACGTTGTTGCAGGAGCAGATCTGCGCCGCCCCGGGCAGCGCACTGATCCCCAGCGAAGTCTTGCCTCCGTTACCGGAGCCGGCCGGAGCGAGCAGGTCCAGCGGGTCGCCGGGCAACTCGGCGCCGACCATCGGGCGCAGCACGCCGTAGGAGGATGCGTCACCGACGAGAATGCCCCCGAGCAGGGTCTTGGCGTCGTCGGAGAGCACCAGCTTGGCGTAGGTGCGCTTCACCGGGTCGTTGATCACCACCGAGAGCGAGTTCGCGGTGGCCCCCATCGCGTCACCGAAGCTGGCCACGTCGACGCCGAGCAGCTTGAGCTTGGTGGACATGTCGGCTTCACCGAATTCGGCGGCACCTTCCAGCAGCCGGTCGGCGACCACCTCGGCGCTGGTGTAACCAGGCCCGACCAGGCCGTAGCAGCAGCCTTCGATGGCGGCCACCTCCCCGATCGCATACACGTCGGGGTCGCTGGTCCGGCAGGACAGATCCGTCAGGACGCCGCCACGCTCGGCGATGGCCAGGCCGGCCTCGCGCGCCAGTTCGTCGCGCGGGCGCACACCGGCCGCGAAGATCACCAGGCCGGCCTCGATCACGTTGCCGTCGGAGAGTCGCACCCGCAGGGTGGGCGAGCCGTACTGGTGGGTGAGCTGCTCGATCGACTCGGTGCCCACGCCGACGTGCACCGCGATGCCCAACTCGGAGATCATCCGACTGAGCAGCACGCCGCCGGCGTCGTCGAGTTGCTGCGGCATCAGTCGTGGAGCCATCTCGACGATGTGCGGTTCGATGCCGGAGGCGCGAAGCGCGTTCGCCGCTTCCAGCCCCAGCAGCCCGCCCCCGATCACCACTCCGGCGTGGGTGTGGCCGGCTTCCACCATGCACGCGATGTCGGCGCGGATGCCGTCGAGGTCGTCCAGGGTCCGGTAGACGTGGCAGCCGGGCAGGTCGTGGCCGGGAACCGGCGGGACGAATGCGCGAGACCCGGTCGCCAGCACCAGCGTGTCGTAGCCGTAGCGCTGTCCGTCCCCCGCGAGCACCGACTTGGCCGCCAGGTCGAGTTCGGTCACCCGGGAGCGCAGCAGCAAGCGCACGTGATCGTCGCCGGCGTAGTCATTTCCGGGCAGCGCCAGTCTGGATCGATCCCAGCCGTCGGTGTAGGAGGTCAGGCCGACCCGGTCGTAGGCCGGGTCGGACTCCTCGGCGAGCACGGTGACCCGCCAGCTTCCGCTGTCGGACCGGCTGCGCAGCGCCTCCACGAAGCGGTGGCCCACCATGCCGTGGCCGACCACGACAAGATCCCGCACAGCGCGGGGAGTTTCGATCGGGCTCATGCGAATGAGACTAGAAAGCCGATATTGCGACAATATCGCCATGCGTTACGAGCGTGTGACGGTGTGCTCACCAGCGTGTGAGGGCGTTCACCGAGCCCAGCGACTGTGGGGTTGTTCACCGTCGGCGAACGCGGAACTTTAGCGTGGCCGACTCAAGTTCTACCCAATGACGGGCCGGCACCCGACCGGCACGCAGCCATCACCCTTGAAAGAAAGGTAGGGACACCGATGAGCACCCTGACCCTGTGGCAACGTCCGTTCAAGCCCCCCTTCAGTCCCGCGTTCGACACCGACCGGTGGGTTCGCGACTTCTTCGGCCCGGCCACGGCCACCGACTGGAGAACACCCGCACCGAGCGGCTTCCGGCCCGCCGCCGAGATCACCAAGGACGGCGAGGACGCGGTGGTCCGCCTGGAACTCCCCGGCATCGACGTCGACAAGGATGTGACCGTCGAGCTCGACGGTGGGCGGCTGGTCGTCCACGGCGAACGCCGCGACGAGTACGCCGGCACCGACCCTGCCGACGCCAACCGCACGCTGCGTGAGGTGCGCTACGGCTCCTTCCGCCGCTCGTTCGCGGTCCCGGCACACGTCACCGGTGACGCTGTATCGGCGTCGTATGACGCCGGCGTGCTGACCGTGCGGGTGGCCGGCGTCTACGCGGGCACCCAGCCGCAAACGATCGCCATCACCAAGGAGCAGGGCCAAGTAACCGGCTAAGCCCTCGCGGCCCGGAAAACCCCCGCACACAGCGTGTGTGGGGGTTTTTCGCGCGCCCAACCTGTCGCGCGGGCAACGTGATCTGTCTCACGTCCCGTTCGGGATGTGACTAGCATCGGGTGAACGTACTGTGATCCGTACCACCTGAGGAGGCACCGGTGTCGAGCACTACCGAACTCGCCGAACTGCACGCCCTGATCGGCGACCTGCGGCGCTGCGTGCTGGGACTGAAGACCCGCTTCGGCGACATTCCCGGGATGCGCCGGATCGAGATGGACGCCGAGCGCATCCTGACCGACGTCCAACTCCTCGAATCCGACGCCGGCGAACTCGACCTGCAGCGCTGGGCCGCCGAGCGCGCCCAGGAGAAGATCGCGATCCCCGACACCGAGTACGACAGCGAATTCTGGCGTGACGTCGACGACGAGGGCGTCGGCGGCCAGGGCAGGTACTGACCCCACCGGGTGCTGCTTGCAAAGGCTTGCAAAGGGGCGCCCTCCGACGAACCCAGCCGAAGGGAACCCCCCAGATGAGCGCACCCGCCGTGAACCGTCCTGGCACCGGCGTCTTCTCGGCGACTCGCGCACGGATCGCGAATCGCACCCTGCGCACCGACCGCTGGTGGCTGTCACCACTTCGGGTGAACCTCGGGCTGAACCTGTTCATCGTCTACGCGACGGTCCGGTCCTTCTGGGGCAGCTCCTACTGGGTTGACCAGTACCACTATCTGACGCCGTTCTACTCACCGTGCATCAGTGCGTCGTGCGTGTCCGGCTCCAGTCACCTCGGCGTCTGGCTGCCGGAATTTCCCCGATGGATACCGTTGGGCGCATTGGTATTGCCGTTCCTGCTGTGCTTCCGGCTCACCTGCTACTACTACCGAAAGGCCTACTATCGGGCCTACTGGCAGTCGCCGACGGCGTGCGCCGTCCCGGAACCCCGCGCCCACTACACCGGTGAGACCCGGTTCCCGCTGATCATGCAGAACAGCCACCGCTACTTCTTCTACGCCGCCTTCGCGCTGGCGATGCTGAACACCTACGACGCGATCGTGGCGCTGCACTCCGACACCGGCCCGGGCGGCTTCGGGTTCGGAGTGGGCAACATCGTCTTGTTCACCAACGTGGCGATGTTGTGGGCCTACACCGGTGGCTGCCATTCCTGCCGGCACGTGTTCGGCGGACGCCTCAACCACTTCTCCAAGCACCCGGTCCGCTACTGGTTCTGGACGAAGATCAGCTGGTTCAACGGCCGGCACCAGCAGTTCGCCTGGATAACGCTGGGCACGCTGGCTTTCACCGACTTCTACATCTGGATGGTGGCCAGTGGTGTCATCACCGATTTCCGGTTCATCGGCTGAACCGCTACGCCGACAGCCGCATTCACACGAAGGGTAAGCGAGAATTCATGGTTGAAGTCGAACGGCACTCCTACGACGTGGTCGTGATCGGTGCCGGCGGCGCGGGCCTGCGCGCGGTCATCGAAGCCCGTCAGCAGGGCCTGAGCGTGGCGGTGGTGTGCAAGTCGCTGTTCGGCAAGGCGCACACCGTGATGGCCGAGGGCGGCTGCGCGGCGTCGATGGGCAACGTCAACTCCAAGGACAACTGGCAGGTGCACTTCCGTGACACCATGCGCGGCGGGAAGTTCCTCAACAACTGGCGGATGGCCGAACTGCACGCCCGGGAGGCTCCGGAGCGGGTCTGGGAGCTGGAGACCTACGGCGCATTGTTCGACCGCACCAAAGAGGGAAAGATCAACCAGCGCAACTTCGGTGGTCACACCTATCCGCGGCTGGCCCACGTCGGGGACCGCACCGGCCTGGAGTTGATCCGCACCATGCAGCAGAAGGTGGTCTCGCTGCAGCAGGATGATTTCGCGGAGTTCGGTGACTACGAGGCCAAGATCAAGGTGTTCCACGAGTGCACCATCACCGAATTGCTCAAAGATGATGCTACCGGCGCCATTTCGGGCGCATTCGGCTACTGGCGCGAAAGCGGCGCATTCGTGTTGTTCGAGTCGCCGGCGGTGGTGCTGGCTACCGGCGGTATCGGTAAGTCATTCAAGGTGACGTCGAATTCCTGGGAGTACACCGGCGACGGGCACGCGCTGGCACTGCGGGCCGGCGCGACGCTGATCAATATGGAATTCGTCCAGTTCCATCCGACCGGGATGGTGTGGCCGCCCAGCGTGAAGGGGATTCTGGTCACCGAGGGCGTGCGCGGCGACGGCGGGGTGCTCAAGAACTCCGACGGAACGCGGTTCATGTTCGATTACATCCCACCGGTGTTCAAGGGCCAGTACGCCGAGACCGAGCAAGAGGCCGACCAGTGGCTCAAGGACAACGACTCGGCTCGGCGCACCCCTGACCTGCTGCCCCGCGACGAGGTGGCCCGCGCCATCAACTCCGAAGTCAAAGCCGGCCGCGGTTCACCGCACGGCGGGGTATTCCTGGACATCGCCTCGCGGCTGACGTCGGAGGAGATCAAGCGCCGGCTGCCCTCGATGTACCACCAGTTCATGCAGCTGGCCGAGGTCGACATCACCAAGGACGCAATGGAAGTCGGCCCCACCTGCCACTACGTGATGGGCGGCATCGAGGTCGACCCGGACACCGGCGCGTCGGTCGTCCCAGGACTGTTCGCCGCCGGCGAATGCTCGGGCGGGATGCACGGGTCCAACCGGTTGGGCGGCAACTCCCTTTCTGACCTTTTGGTCTTCGGCCGCCGCGCCGGCCTGGGCGCCGCGGAATACCTGCGGCAGCTGCCGAGTAGACCGACCGTGGCACCGGCGGCACTGGACGCCGCAGCGAAGTTGGCGCTGGCACCGTTCGACGGCCCGAGCGGCGCCGCTGCCGGGGAGAACCCGTACACCCTGCACTCCGATCTGCAACAGTCGATGAACGACCTGGTCGGCATCATCCGCAATGCCGGCGAGCTGGAGCAGGCCCTGGCCCGACTCGAGGAGTTCAAGGCCCGATTCGCCGCCGTCGCCGTCGAGGGCGGCCGGCACTACAACCCGGGCTGGCACCTGGCCGTCGACCTGCGCAATATGCTGCTGGTCAGCGAGTGCGTGGCCAAGGCCGCCCTGCAGCGGACCGAGAGCCGCGGCGGGCACACCCGCGACGACCACCCGGGCATGGACTCGAACTGGCGCCAGACCCTGCTGGTCTGTCGGGTCTCGGATGACAGCGCGGTCCCCGACATCACGATCACCCCGGAGTCCCAGTCCGGGATGCGTGAGGACCTGCTGGAGCTGTTCGAGATCTCCGAGTTGGAGAAGTACTACACCGACCAAGAGCTGGCGCAACATCCGGGACGGAGAGCCTAATGACATACAACGCCCAGCTGCGCGTCTGGCGCGGTGACCTCGACGGCGGTGAGCTGCAGAACTTCGAGGTCGAGGTCAACGAGGGCGAGGTGGTGCTCGACGTCATCCACCGGCTGCAGGCGACCCAGACCCCGGACCTGGCGGTGCGCTGGAACTGCAAGGCCGGAAAGTGCGGCTCGTGCTCGGCGGAGATCAACGGGTTCCCCCGGCTGCTGTGCATGACCCGGATGTCGATGTTCGAACCGGACCAAACCGTCACGGTGACCCCGGTGCGGACGTTCCCGGTGATTCGCGACCTGGTCACCGACGTGTCGTTCAACTACGAGAAGGCTCGTGAGCTACCGGCGTTCAAGCCGCCGGCTGATCTCAAGCCCGGCGAGTACCGGATGCAGCAGAAGGATGTCGAGCGCTCCCAGGAGTTCCGCAAGTGCATCGAGTGCTTCCTGTGCCAGAACGTCTGCCACGTCATCCGCGACCACGAGGAGAACAAACCGAACTTCGCCGGGCCCCGGATGTTCATCCGGCTGGCGGAGTTGGAGATGCACCCGCTCGACACCGCCGACCGGCGCGATTTCGCCCAGGACGACGCCGGGCTGGGGTTGTGCAACATCACCAAGTGCTGCACCGAGGTGTGCCCGGAAGGCATCAAGATCACCGACAACGCCATCATCCCGATGAAGGAGCGGGTGGTCGGTCACCGCTATGACCCGATCACCTGGGCCGGCCGAAAGATCTTCCGCCGCAAATCCGACTGACTCGTGAAGACGACCACGCTGGGACGAAGCGGCCTCGGAGTCTCACGCCTGGCGCTGGGCACCTGGGAGTTCAGTGGGGCGTGGGGTGACGTCGACGAAGAGCGGGCGATCGCGATCGTCCGCCGGGCCCGCGAGCTGGGGTTCAACTTCTTCGACACCGCGCACGAGTACGGCTTCGGAACAGCCGAGCGCATTCTCGGCACCGCACTGCGCCACGAACTCGACCACGCCCGCGACCAGCTGGTGATCGCCACCAAGGGCGGGTTACGTGAGACCGACGACGGCCCGGTCCGCGACGCCAGGCCCGAATGGCTTCGCCACGATGTCGACACCAGCCTGGCCGCGCTGGGCATCGATCACATCGACCTGTATCAGGTGCACTGGCCCGACCCGGCCGTGCCGGCCGCGGAGACCGCCGGAGCGCTGGCCGAACTGGTTGCGGCGGGCAAGATCTGCCACGTCGGGGTGTCGAACTACGACGCCGACCAGATGGCGGAGTTCTCGGCCACGCTGCCGGTGGAAACCGTCCAGCCGCCGTTCAACATGCTGCGCCGCGGACTGCAGGACAGTCTGTTCCCCTACTGCCGGGAGAACGATATCGGTGTGCTGGTCTACGGGGCGCTGGCGCACGGCCTGCTGACCGGAACCATCACCTCCGACACCCGGTTCGACGCCGCCGACTGGCGCGCACAGAGCGGGATCTTCACCGGCGAGGGGTTCGCGCGCAATCTGAAAGTCATTGAGGGACTTCGATCTCTGGCCGCGGAGCTGGGTGTGACGCTGAGCCAGCTGGCGCTCGCCTGGGCACTGGCGCAACCCGGCGTACATGTGGCGATCGTCGGGACCCAACATGTCGGCTACCTGCAGGACAGCGCCGCCGCGGTCCACCTGGACCTGACCTCCGACGACCTGGCCGCCATATCGGAGATCCTGGCGCCGGCGGCGCCGCTGGGCGGCCCCTACCCGGAGATGTGGAAGGAATTCGCCGACCGGGAGACCTGACGGGCAGGCCTCCCGGCCGCGGGGTCAGGTCCCCACGAAGGTCATCGGGTGGTGGTGAATCCGGGTCCCGTTGTGCAGCGCGTTGAGCTCGTCCATGTCGTCGTCGCTCAGTTCGAAGTCGAAGACGTCGAAGTTCTCAGCGATCCGGTGCGGTTTCGACGAGCGCGGAGTGACCACGTTGCCCAGCTGCAGGCTCCATCGGATGAGCACCTGAGCCGGTGAGCGGTCGTGCTCGGCCCCGATCGCCTTCACGGTCGGGTTGTCGATCACCCGCACGATGACGTGCCGCTCGCCGAAGCCCAGCGGGCTGTGCGCCTCGGTGACGATGCGGTGCTCGGCGTGGAACCGGCGCAGCTTCTCCTGGTTGAACAGCGGGTGCAGTTCGACCTGGTTGAGTGCGGGTGCCACCGATGTCTCGTCGACGAGTTCGGTGAGCAGGTCCTCGGTGAAGTTGCAGACGCCGATCGACCGGACCAGACCCTCTTCACGGGCATCGATCATGGCCTGCCAGCTGTCGAGGTACTTGCCCACCTCCGGGGCCGGCCAATGCATCAGGTAACTGTCCAGGTAGTCCAGCCCGAGCCGGTCGATGCTCTCCCGGCAGGCGTCCAGCGCACTGGTGTAACCCTGTCGAGACGTGCCGAGCTTGGTGCTGACGAACAACTCGGACCGCGGGATTCCGGACGCCTCGATGGCGCGGCCGACCACCGCTTCGTTGCCGTAGGAGGCGGCGGTGTCGATCAGCCGGCACCCGCCCTGCAGGGCGGCCAGCAACGAGGCCTCGGTCTCTTCGTCGGACAGTTTGGCAACCCCGAGCCCGAGCACGGGCATGGTCACCTGGTCATTGAGGGCGATCTGGGGAATTGGATTCGAATTATGCCCGCCCCTGGCGGACTCAGTGGTCTCCACTGCAAATGAAGTCGTCATCTTTTCGACCTACACAATCTGTTACTTTGCCATCTCTAGTTACGTGCCTAGCAACCTGTAATGCCGCTGGTCGCGGCTATATCGAGGCATATTCGAGAGCTATCGAGAGCCCCGGCTGTTACGACGCTGGACCTCCTGGGTTTTGACAGCAGATGATGCGCCCAGCCAGCGATTACCGCGTCGTCGCGATCGGGCCCCAGGGCGCATCCGCACGATCCGTTATACCGACGTGATCAAACCGGGGTCAACCCGTGATACGCAATAATGCGACACAATAGTGAAGCTGATCACAATTCAGTCGGGGCGGGCGACTACTGCGAGATCGGCGTCAAACCATCTACTTGCCGCAATAGCTCGATGAATTCGTCGGCGATGCCCGGCGCTGCGGCGATGATCACTTCTCCGCTGTCGATCTCCGGGCCCGGCAGCATCACCCGCGCACCCGCCTCGGCTGCGATCAACGCTCCGGCCGCGTAATCCCATGGCTTGATCCCGTGCTCGAAATACACATCCAGCCGCCCGGCGGCCACCATGCAGAGATCCAGGGCCGCCGATCCGATCCGACGCACGTCGCGCACCCTCGGCAGCAGTCGGGCCAGTAACGCCGCCTGCGCGGCCCGGCGCCGCGGCGAATACCCGAATCCGGTACCCAGCAGTGCCACGGACAGTTCGGTGACGTCGGCGCAGCGCAGCGCCGCGGTGCCCGCGCGGTCGGTGACCTGCGCGCCCAGCCCGGCGCCGGCCGAGTAGATCCGGTCACCGACCACATCCGCGACCGCGCCGGCCACCGACGCCCCGCCGATCTGCGCCGCCACCGACACCGCGTAGGCCGGTACGTCGTACATGAAGTTGACGGTGCCGTCGATCGGGTCCACCACCCAGGTGACGGCGCCGGGTTCACGGCCGGAAACGTCGCCCGAGCCGCCGCCTTCCTCGCCCAACACCGCATCGCCGGGCCGCAGTTGCGCCAGCCGATCCCGGATGAAGCGCTCGGTCTCGGTGTCGACCACCGTCACCGGATCGGTCGGACTGCTTTTCGTCTGGACCAGGTCGGGGGCCGATTCGGCCGCATCCGCGCCGAACACCTCGGCGCGGCGCCGCCGCACGAATTCGGCGGCCTCGACCACCAGCGTCTCGGCCGTGGACCGCAACTGTCCTGGTTCACTGCGCAGTGTCGCCATCTGCCCATAGCAACACATCTGCGGCGGCTATCGCATCTTCGACGAAGCCGCACCGAAGCGGCGACTAGCCCCCGAGCCGGCGGAAACCGCTGCGGTGAAACACAATCGGCGTGACCTCCGGGTCAACCGTGACATCGCAGACCCGCAGCACCACAATGGTGTGGTCGCCGGCGGGAACCAACTGTTCAACCGCGCTGCCCAACCACACTCCGGTGCCCTTGATGAACACCGCACCCTCGTTGGTCACCGTCTCCAGCCCGGCGAACCGGTCACCGGTCTTGGCGGCCAGGGTGCGTGCCGCGCAGTCGTGAGCCTCGCCGAGCACGCTGATGCCCAACCGGGGTGAGTCCTTGAGTTTCGGCCACGTCGTCGAGGTGTTCTGCACGCAGAACGACACCAGGGGCGGCTCCAGCGACACCGGGACGAAGGTGCTGGCAGCCAGCCCGACCCGGACTCCGTCGACCTCGGCCGCGACTGCCACCACCCCGGACGGGAAATGCCCGAACGCCTCCCGCAGCGACGATGGCGTCAGCGGGGTCAGGTCGCTCGGGGGACTCACGGGGGGATTCACCGGGGACTCGTTCACGTCATCGAATCTGGTCGTCGGATCTGGTCGCTGAAGAACCCTACCCGCAGTGACATGGCATTGGCGGAGCGGCTGCGACCCACGGGCCGACCAGGTGAGACCAACTAGTTGGTTAGTTAGATACCAGGATGTAGCTCACACTAGCTTGCGTTGTGGCCTCCAGGGGGTATATTTCAGGACACGTTACTGGTGGGTAACTTAAGCCTGAGTACCCAACCGCAGGTGGCATTCCATGAGGAGGAAGTAGTGAGCCACTACAAGAGCAATGTCCGTGACCAGGTATTCAACCTGTTCGAGGTATTCGGCCTGGACCGGGTCTTCGGCCAGGGCGAGTACGCCGACCTGGACGTCGACACCGCTACGGAGATGCTCGGCGAGATGGTCCGACTGGCCGAGGGTCCGATTGCTGACTCGTTCGTCGACGGTGACCGCAACCCGCCGGTGTTCGACCCGGCCACGCACACCGTGACGCTGCCCGAGTCCTTCAAGAAGTCGGTGCGCGCCACCCTGGAGGGCGGATGGGACAGGGCCGGCATCGACGAACAACTCGGCGGCATGGCGATGCCCAAGGCGCTGATGTGGTCGCTGCACGAGCACATCCTCGGCGCCAACCCGGCCGTATGGATGTACGCCGGCGGCGCCGGTTTCGCCAACATCTTCTACCACGTGGCCACCGAAGAGCAGAAGAAGTGGGCGGTCATCGCCGCCGAGCGCGGTTGGGGCTCGACCATGGTGCTCACCGAGCCGGACGCCGGCTCGGATGTGGGCGCCGGGCGCACCAAAGCCATCCAGCAGGACGACGGCTCGTGGCACATCGACGGCGTCAAGCGGTTCATCACCTCCGCTGACTCCGACGACCTGTTCGAGAACATCTTCCACCTGGTGCTGGCCCGCCCCGAGGGCGCCAAGCCGGGCACCAAGGGCCTGTCGCTGTTCTTCGTGCCGAAGTTCCTGTTCGACTTCTCCACCGGCGAGCTCGGTGAGCGCAACGGCGCATTCGTCACCAACGTCGAGCACAAGATGGGCCTGAAGGTCTCGGCCACCTGTGAGCTGACCTTCGGCCAGCACGGGGTTCCGGCCAAGGGCTGGCTGGTCGGCGAGGTGCACAACGGCATCGCCCAGATGTTCGACGTGATCGAGCAGGCCCGGATGATGGTGGGCACCAAGGCGATCGCCACGCTGTCCACCGGCTACCTCAACGCGCTGGAGTACGCCAAGGAGCGGGTGCAGGGCGCCGACCTGACCCAGATGACCGACAAGGCCGCGCCGCGGGTGACCATCACCCACCACCCGGACGTCCGCCGGTCGCTGATGACCCAGAAGGCTTACGCCGAGGGTCTGCGGGCGCTGTACATCTACACCGCCAGCTACCAGGACGCCGCGGTGGCCAAGGCTCTGCACGACGTTGAGCCTGATCTCGCCGTCCGCATCAACGACCTGCTGCTGCCGATCGTCAAGGGCGTCGGCTCCGAGCAGGCCTACGCCAAGCTCACCGAGAGCCTGCAGACCCTGGGCGGTTCGGGCTTCCTGCAGGACTACCCGATCGAGCAGTACATCCGCGACGCCAAGATCGACTCGCTCTACGAGGGCACCACGGCGATTCAGGCGCAGGACTTCTTCTTCCGCAAGATCATCCGGGACAAGGGGCAGGCGCTGGCGCACGTCGCGGGCGAGATCGAGGCGTTCATCGCCAACGAGTCCGGCAACGGCCGGCTGAAGGCGGAGCGCGAGTTGCTGGCCACCGCACTGGCCGACGTCCAGGGCATGGCGGCGACGCTGACCGGCTACCTGATGGCCGCGCAGGAGGACATCTCCAGCATCTACAAGGTGGGTCTGGGTTCGGTGCGCTTCCTGATGAGCGTCGGCGACCTGGTGATCGGCTGGCTGCTGGCGCGTCAGGCCGCAGTGGCCGTCGAGAAGCTCGACGCCGGCGCCGAAGGTGCCGACCGGGCCTTCTACGAGGGCAAGATCGCGGTGGCGTCGTTCTTCACCAAGAACTTCCTGCCGTTGCTGACCAGCACTCGCTCGGTGATCGACGCCATCGACAACGACATCATGGAGCTCGACGAGGCGGCGTTCTAAAGCCTCACAACCGCACAGACCGCGCAGGCCCCCGAGGTGATCCCTTGGGGGCCTGTTGCATTGCCCGGGTCGCCCGCAACACCGCGAGCAGACAGTTCCCTGTCCTGATATGTGGGATGTATGACGTAGACGCCATCGTGTCCGGCGGCAGACACTGATGGCGTGACCCGCAAAGTCGTCATCCTCGGCTATCCCGGCATCCAGGCGCTGGATGTGTTCGGGCCGGCGGAGGTGTTCGCAACGGCGTCGCTGGCGCTGCTCGGCGACGGCCGCGGCGAGGACGGGTACGACGTCACGGTGGCCAGCCTCGGCGGCGAGGCGATCGCCACCAGCAGTGGGCTGGCCATCGCAACGACCGTGCTGCCCGACCCCACCCGGGCTCTCGACACGGTGGTACTTCCCGGGGGCACCGGCGTCGAGGCGACACGGAGCGACGCGGAGACCCTGGCGTGGATCCGCACCGCTGCGGCCCACGCCCGGCGGACGGTCAGCGTGTGCACCGGCGCGTTCCTGGCCGCACAGGCCGGCCTGCTCGACGGGTTCCGCGCCACCACGCATTGGGCGTTCGCTGACGCACTGGCGCGCGAGTTCCCCGCGGTCGCCGTCGATCCCGAACCCATCGTCGTGCGCAGTTCTGAGTCGGTGTGGACCGCGGCGGGTGTCACCGCCGGTATCGATCTGGCGCTGGCGTTGGTTGAAGAGGATCACGGAACCGAGGTGGCGCAGACGGTGGCTCGCTGGCTGGTGCTGTATCTGCGCCGGCCCGGCGGGCAGTCCCAGTTCGCGGCTCCGGCCTGGCTGCCGAGGGCCCGTCGCACGCCGATCCGCGATGTGCAGGAGCTGATCGAGCGCGAACCTGCTGGCGCGCACCGGATTCCCGAGCTGGCGGCCCGGGCCGCGATGAGTCCCCGGCACTTCACCCGGGTCTTCACCGACGAGGTCGGAATCGCTCCCGGCGCCTACGTGGAGCAGGTACGTACCGAGGCCGCGCGCCGACAACTCGAGGAGACCGACGACACCGTTGTCGCGATCGCCGGCCGGTGCGGCTTCGGCACCGCGGAAACCCTGCGCCGCACCTTCATCCGTCGGCTCGGTGTCTCGCCCGACCGCTACCGCAAGACCTTCGCCTGACCCCTGAAAGGACTCCCCCATGCAGATCGCGATCGTGCTGTATCCCGGTTTCACCGCGCTGGATTTCATCGGCCCCTACGAGGTGCTGCGTTGGCTGCCGCACGCACAGGTGCGCTTCCTGTGGCACGAGCCGGGACCGATCACCGCCGATTCCGGTGTCCTCGTCGTGGGAGCCACCCATTCATTCGACGAAACACCTTCCCCCGACGTCATTTTGGTACCGGGTGGGATGACGTCGGTGGAATATGCCCGCGACGAGACGCTGCTGGACTGGTTGCGGCGGGCTCACCGGACCGCGACCTGGACCGCATCGGTGTGCTCGGGTTCGGTCATCCTTGCCGCCGCCGGTCTGCTGGCCGGCAAGCGGGCCACCTCGCATTGGATGGCGCTCCCCGCGCTCAAGACATTCGGCGTGACCCCGGTCGGTGACGAACGCATCGTGCATGAGGGCGACATCGTCACCTGCGCGGGAGTCTCGGCCGGCATCGACCTGGGCCTGTGGCTGGCCGGGCGGATCGGTGGCGAGGACCGCGCGAAGGCCATCCAATTGTCGATGGAATACGACCCGCAGCCGCCGTTCGACTCCGGCCACATGTCGAAGGCGTCGGTGAAGACCAAGGCAGCGGCTGCCACGCTGATGGCCAAGGACCTGGCCAAGCCGGCCCAGTTGAAGGCCGCCGCACTGCTGCTGTGGGACCGGGCGATCGGCGCTGCCCGAACTCGCCGCAGCTAGCCGCGGCCGCCGAACCGGAATGAAGTTGGCCGCCGCTGGATCCCCTCAGTCCAGCGGCGGACCAAGCACAAGTTGCTCCGCGGTGCCGCTGGGGCAGCCGGCCACGCCGAGCGAACCGTGCTGTCGACTACCCGGCGCCGCCGCGGCACAAACCTGGTCTGCCCTGGTCGTCGGACCCGAACCGCTACGCCTCCAGGATGGCGGCCACACCTTGGCCCCCGGCGGCACAGATCGAGATCAGCGCCCGCACCGGCTTGTTCTTCGCGGCCCCTTTCCCGGCCGCCTTGGCTTCGGCGATCTGCTTGGCCGCCTGCGCCACGATCCGCCCGCCGGTGGCTGCGAACGGGTGCCCGGCCGCCAGCGACGAGCCGTTGACGTTGAGCTTGGACCGGTCGATCGCACCCAGCGCCGAGTCCAGTCCCAACCGCTGTTTGCAGTAGTCCTCGGACTCCCACGCAGCCAGGTGGCACAGCACCGTCGAGGCGAACGCCTCGTGGATCTCGTAGAAGTCGAAATCCTGCAGGGTCAATCCGTTGCGGGCCAACAACCGCGGCACCGCGTAGGTCGGGGCCATCAGCAACCCGTCGGGGCCGTTGACGTAGTCGACGGCAGCCGTCTCGGCGTCGACGAAATAGGCCAGCGGGGTCAGCTTGTGCGCGGCCGCCCACTCCTCGCTGGCCAGTAGCGCCACCGACGCTCCATCGGTCAGCGGCGTGGAGTTGCCCGCGGTCATGGTGGCGTCGCCGGCCTTCGCCCCGAACACCGGCTTGAGCGTGGCCAGCTTCTCCGGGCTCGACTCGGGCCGCAGGTTGTTGTCACGGTAGAGCCCCTGGAATGGCGTGACCAGGTCGTCGAAGAAGCCGCGATCGTAGGCGGCGGCCATGTTGCGGTGGCTGGCCGCGGCCAGCTCGTCCTGGTCCACCCGCTTGATCCCCATCGCCTTGGTGGTGATCGCCTGGTGGTCGCCCATGGACAGTCCGGTCCGCGCCTCCTTGTTGGCCGGGATCTCCACGCCCAGCGCGGCGGGCAGCTTGCCGAGCAGCTTGAGGCGCTGAAGGTTCGACTTGGACCGGCGCAACGCCAGCAGCGTGCGGCGCAGCTCATTGCCGACCTCCAGTGGCGCGTCGGAGGTGGTGTCCACTCCGCCGGCGGCCGCCACCTCGTAGCGGCCGGCGGCGATGCCGTCGGCGGCGCAGATCGCCGCCTGCAGCCCGGTGCCGCAGGCCTGCTGCAGGTCGAAGGCCGGTGTGTAGGGCGACAGCGCCGAGCCGAGCACACACTCGCGGATCAGGTTGAAGTCACGGCTGTGCTTGAGCACCGCGCCGCCGATCACCGCGTCCAGCTTCTCGCCGGCCAGGCCGAACCGGTCGACCAGACCGCCCAGCGCCGCGGTGAACATGTCCTGGTTGGACGCGCTGGCGTATGCGCTGTCCGAGCGTGCGAAGGGGATGCGGTTGCCACCGAGGACGGCGACGCGACGTCGCGCGCCGGTGCCGGCGGGTGTGGGCTCAGTAACAGATCCAGATGCCACGATCTCTCCGTCTGGTGGTGGGGTGCCCCGCAGTGCCGGGACCGTCGGGGTGATACTACCCAGTATTCTTACTCTGGAGTAAGTTCGTTGTCGACACCGCAGCCTGCACCAGGCTCGTCCCCACACGGAAGGCAGCTCGATGCCCCCTAAGGCCCCCAAGCTTCCCTCGGACTTGTTGTCCCAGATCATGAACTCCGGCCCCGGATCGTTCTTGTCCAAACAACTCGGCGTTCCGCAGGCCGAGACGCTGCGCCGCTACCGAGTCGGCGAGCCGCCGCTTGCCGGACCGCTGCTGATCGGCGGTTCAGGCCGGGTGGCCGAACCGCTGCGCGCCGCGCTGACTGGCGACTACGAAGTGGTCGGCGACAACCTGGGCGGCCGGTGGGCCGACTCGTTCGGCGGGCTGGTCTTCGACGCCACCGGTATCACCACGGCGGCCGGACTGACCGAACTCCACGAGTTCTTCACCCCGCTGCTGCGCAACGTCGGCCGTTGCGGCCGGATCGCGGTGGTCGGCACCACCCCGGACCAGACCGGCAGCGTCGACGAGCGGATCGCCCAGCGAGCCCTGGAGGGTTTCACCCGCTCGCTGGGCAAGGAACTGCAGCGCGGCGCCACCGTGCAGCTGGTGTACCTGTCGCCCGACGCCAAGCCCGGCGCCAGCGGCCTGGAATCGACGCTGCGGTTCATCTTGTCGGCCCGCTCGGCCTACGTAGACGGACAGGTGTTCTACGTCGGCGCCGACGACGCCACCGCGCCCGGCGACTGGGACCGGCCGCTGGATGGCAAGGTCGCGATCATCACCGGCGCCGCGCGCGGTATCGGGGCCACCATCGCCGAGGTATTCGCCCGCGACGGCGCCAAGGTGGTGGCGATCGACGTGCCGGGTGCCGCCGAGGCGCTCGACGCGACGGCCACCCGGGTGGGCGGCACCGCGCTGGCCCTGGACGTAACGGCCGACGACGCGGTCGATCAGGTCACCGCCCATCTCAAGGAGCATCACGGCGGCAGGGCCGATGTGCTGGTCAACAACGCCGGGATCACCCGCGACAAGCTGCTCGCCAACATGGACGATGCCCGGTGGAACTCGGTTCTGGCCGTCAACCTGCTGGCGCCGCAACGCCTCACCGAGGGCCTGGTGGCCAACGGCAGCATCGGCAAGGGCGGCCGGGTGATCGGCCTGTCCTCAATGGCGGGCATCGCCGGCAACCGCGGCCAGACCAACTACGCGGCCACCAAGGCCGGCATGATCGGGCTCACCGACGCGCTGGCACCAGTGCTGGCCGGCAAGGGCATCACGATCAACGCCGTCGCGCCCGGCTTCATCGAAACCGATATGACCGCGGCGATCCCGCTGGCCACCCGCGAGGTCGGTCGCCGGTTGAACTCGCTGTTCCAGGGCGGTCAGCCCGTCGACGTCGCCGAGTTGATCGCCTACTTCGCCGGACCGGCGTCGAACGCGGTGACCGGCAACACCATCCGGGTCTGCGGCCAAGCCATGTTGGGGGCGTGACATGACACAACCCAGCGGCATGAGGAACATGTTGCGTGCGGTCGCCGGGGCGCTGCCGTTCGTTCCGCGCGCCGGCACCCTGCCGGACCGGACGGTACGGATCGACGAGCTGGCCATCGACCCGGGTCACGTCGCCGAATACGCCGCGGTCACCGGACTGCGCTACGGCAATCACGTGCCGGTCACCTATCCGTTCGCATTGACCTTTCCCACGGTGATGTCTCTGGTGACCGGATTCGATTTCCCATTCGCCGCAATGGGATCGGTGCACACCGAGAACCGGATCGTTGCGCACCGGCCGATCGCGGTAACCGACACCGTCGGCGTCAACGTGCACGCGGAGAACCTGCGCGAACACCGCAAGGGCCTGCTGGTCGACATCGTCACCGACCTCAACGTGGGCAACGAGTCGGCCTGGCATCAGGTGACGACGTTCCTGCATCAGCAGCGCACCAGCCTGTCCGATGAGCCCAAGCCGCCACCGGCCAAACAGCCCAAGCTGGGACCACCGAACACGGTGCTGCGGGTCAGCCCGGGCCAAATCCGGCGCTACGCCTCAGCCGGCGGCGACCACAATCCGATCCACACCAGCTCGATCGGCGCCAAACTGTTCGGGTTCCCGACCGTGATCGCACACGGAATGTTCTCCGCGGCAGCGGTTCTGGCGAACATCGAGGGGGCGCTGCCGGATGCGGTGGACTACTCGGTGCGGTTCGGCAAGCCGATGCTGCTGCCCGCGAGCCCCGGCCTCTACGTCGACCGGGTCGACGACGGCTGGGATCTGGCGCTGCGCAACGTCGCCAAGGGCTATCCCTACCTGACCGCTGCGGTGCGGGCGCTGTAGCCTGCACCGTTTGTGCGAATCAAGCCCTGTCGACCGAGAGGCCGGCCGCCCGGAGCAGGGCGGCCTTGCTGACCTCCCAGCGAGTGCTGACGACCTCGACACCCCAGACCGGGATGGACATCACCAGCCCGCGGACCACCACCATCACGGTGTCCATGTAGGCCGGCGCGGAAAAGCCCGGAGCGGGGTCGGGCAACGCTTCGGCGGAGACGACGGCCAATCCATAGATGTGCTGCTCCAAGGACTTCACGGTCGTGGCGACCTGCGGATCCGTCCAACACGCAGCCCATAGATGTGCCACCGAAAGTGCTTGCGGGGTAGTGAATTCCCGCCAGATCAAGTCGAGATAACCCTCCAGGTCGAGCGCCTCGGCAGCCGCCGTCTCCTCGAAGTGGACGCGGGCCTGATTGGCCAGTTCGAAGGCAAGCTGAGCCACCGCCGCGGTCACCAGATCATCGCGGCTCGGGAAGTGGTACATCACCGTGCTCTGCGACACCCGGGCGACGCCGGCGACCCGACGCGTCGTCACCGCTGCGACCCCCTCGGTCCGCAGCAACTCGACGGCCGCGCCGACCAGTGCTTGACGCGTGGCGGTGCGCTGTTCGGCCCGGGTGCCACTTTTCATTCAGATTCCCCTATTGCGTTAACAGGTCCGTCACAGCTAATCTTACTAATCACCTGAACAGCGAACCGTGGTTTGGGCTTCGTTCCTGCTGGTCAGGACTGAGGGTCTTGCCTTGGACACATTGTAAGGAAAACGCGGACCATTAACTTGTCAACGGAGGTCGACATGGTCAGTCGGAAAGTGCGTTCCCTCGGAGTCGTTCCCGCGGCGATCGCCGGGGTCGCCGCATGGGGCGTCGTACCGGCCCTGAACCCGGCGGTGATCGCTGCGACGAAAACGGTGCCGGCCCAAGCGAAGTTGTTGGACACCGAGTCATGGATCATGGGCGGCAGCGGCCTGCCGATACCTCCGCAGAGCTACATCGACGCGCTCAGCGCCCGCTACATCGACCCCGGCGTCCCGTTCTTTGACGGCCAGCCCCGCTACCCGGTGGATGCGACGAACGGCCTGTTCACGCCGGAAGGCCTCTACCCCAACAGCGGCGTCAAGAGCCTGGAACTGGATCCGTCCTTGGCCCAGGGCGTCACCATCCTGCACAACACGATCGACCAGCAGATCGCCGAGGGGAACAACCTCGTCGTACTGGGATACTCGCAGAGCAGCACCATTTCCACCGTCGTGATGCGCGATCTCTTGGCGCTGCCCGCCGACCAACAGCCGACCGCCGATCAGCTGTCCTTCGTGCTGCTCGGTGCCCCCAACAATCCCAACGGCGGCTTGTTCGAACGTTTCAATGTCTTAGACGACGGCAGCTACCCGACCATCCCGAGCCTGGGCATCACCTTCAACGGCGCAATCCCGGAGGACACCCCGTGGGCTACGACCGTCTACACCCTGGAATACGACGGCTACGCCGACTTCCCGAAGTACCCGATCAACTTCATCTCGGACCTCAACGCCGTCCTGGGCATCATCTACGAGCACACGATCTATCCCAATCTGACCGCCGAGCAGCTAGCGACGGCAATCGAATTGCCGATGAGCGAGGGTTACGACGGAAGCACCCAGTACTTCATGATTCCCAGCGAGATACTGCCGCTGTTGATGCCGCTGCAGTCGATCCCCGTCGTCGGCCAGCCGCTCTACGACCTACTGGAACCGGCTATGCGCGTCCTGGTGAACCTCGGCTACGGCAGCATCACCGATGGCTGGTCCTCCGGCCCGGCTGATGTGGCCTCCACGTTCGAGTTGTTCCCGACCGACCTCAACTGGGGTGAGGTTCTGACGGCTCTGGGCAATGGGGCGCAGGAGGGCTGGACCAACTTCGTCGACGATCTGTCGAATCTGTCCTTCCCCAGTGCAGCCGATCTCCTGGGCGCCTCGGCGGGGGATGCCACGTCGTTCGCGCTGCCCAGCCTGACCGAAATCGTCAACACGTTCAGCAGCATCGCCTCGACGGCGTATTCCGCGCTGCTTCCGACTGCCGATATCCTCAACGCGCTGTTCACCACCGCACCGGCGTATGCGTTCGACGTATTCGCCCAGGAACTCGGGCAAGGCGACATCCTCAACGCCATGGGTCTGCCGATCGCGGGCATCGTCGGATTGGGCACGCTGGGACTCGGTTTCGAATACCTCGCACTCAACGGCGCGATCCGAGACATCACCGCCGACCTGCAGAGCCTCTTCACGGCCTGAGGCCGCACCCGGATTACCCGACAGCGGCGCTCTCTGCGCCGTCGCGGCCACCGGGCGCGTCCTTGAGGCCGCGCCAGAACAGGTCGATCATCAGCTCGCCCGCCTCGTCGACGTCGGTGTCACCGGTGCTGACCCGGCTGGCGATCGCCTCGCCGGCGCCCACCAGCGCGACCGCCATCATGTCGAAGTCGACGCCGGGCTCGGGGTTGCGGGTGCCTGCCTGCAGCAGCCGGCCGACCAACTCGACGATCCGCTCGCGGCCCTCACGCACCGTGTGGGCGAACGCCTGCGAACTGGTGGCCTGGGCATACATCACGATCCACGACGCCCGGTTGGTGTCGATGTAGTGCAGGAACGACCGAATGGTATTGCGCAGCAGGTCCTTCGGGCTCTGCCGGAAGTCGATGCTGGTGCGCACCGCCTCGACGAAGCGGCGCAGTTCGCGGTCCAGGCACGCCCCGAACAGTTCCTCCTTGGAGCCGTAGTACAGATACAGCATCGGCTTGGAGATCTGCGCGGCAGCGGCGATCGAGTCCATCGAGGTTTCGTGGTAACCATTGACCGAGAACATCTGCACCGCGGCGTCGAGCATCTGCTGTTCACGCACGGCCCTTGGTAACCGCTTGCTACCAGCTGCCATCGCCTCGAGGTCCTTCCGCGTACGTACTGCGGCACGATCTTACCGAAGAGTAACTTGGGCGGTCCGCCGCGGCGGCGGGATCAGCCGTGGCAATGGGTTCCGGGCAACTTGACCGCGGCCACCCGGGCCAGTGACGCGTCGATGGCGTCGGGCTTCAGCTCGCCGGCGGCCACCGCCTGCTCGAGCCGGTCCAGCACCGCCGGAACCTCGTCGGTGGTGACCCACAGCGCGATGTCGACGCCGGCCTGCAAGCTGCGCAGCACCGCCTCGGCGACGCCGTAGTGCTCGGTGATGGCGGCCATCGACGACAAGTCGTCACTGAACACCAGCCCGCCGAACGCCGGTCCGTGATAGTCGGTGCCGGTGCGCAACAGGTTGACCGCCGCCGGGCTCAGACTGGCCGGGTCCTCGGTCAGTCCCGGCACCTCCAGGTGGCCCATCATCACTGCCACCGGCGCCTGGGTGACCAGCGTGCGGTACGGCACCAAGTCGTTGTCCTGCAACTGCGTCAGCGGCGGCGTGACCACCACCCCGGCGGTGTGCGAGTCGCCGGAACCGTGGCCGTGACCGGGAAAGTGTTTGAGCACCGGCAGCAACCCGGCGTCACGCAGCCCCTGGGCGTAGGCCCCGGCGTACTCGGTGACCTTGGCCGGGTCCGAACCGAACGAGCGGTCGCCGATCACCGTGTCCTCGTCGGTTCCGGCGCCCACCACGTCGACGACGGGTGCGAAGTCGACGGTGATGCCCAGATCAGCCATCTTGCGGCCCCGCACGGCGGCCAACTCGCGCACCTGCGCGACGCTGCGCGTGGCGGCCAGCTCCTTCGCTGACGGCGAGGACCCGATCAGCGACGACAGCCGAGCCACCCGGCCGCCCTCCTCGTCGACACTGACCGCCAGCGGCAACGGGCCGGTAGGGGCCTGGTTTTCTTTGATCTCTTTCAGGGAACCATCGGTCAGCATGGAGCGCTCAGTCCAGCTGCCGATGAAGATGCCGCCCACATGGTGGTCGGTCACCACCGCGCGCGCGTCTGCTGCATCGCGGACCCCGACCATCACCAGCTGTGCCAGCTTGTCGCGCATGCTCAGGGCCGCCAGCTGTTGGCAGGCCGGATCGACCGGCGGGGCGGCTGTCGAGGTGTCCGACGACTCCAAAGAGGACGCCTCCGACGACACGGGGGTCTCGCTGCGGTGCGTGCAGGCCGTCACCATCGCCGGCAGCATCGTGACCGCCAACAGCAGACCGGGCAATTGTCGAGTCAGCGATCGAGGCATCGCACCATGCTGTCACGGCCGGAACATGCAGGCTCATGCGGCGGTCCCGGCAAGGCCCGCATGCTACGTTGGCCGTCGGAGGTCAGCGGGGGCAGATTTGACGGTGCCCCGAGATCACGTTGCGGAATTGCGGAAGGAGCCTGACCATGCCTCGATTCGTGGTACCGGCGGCCATCAGCATCGTGGTCGGGGTGCTGCTCGGTGCGGCGGCTGTCTTCGGGGTGACCTTGATGGTGCAACAGGACACCAAGCCGCAGATCGCCGGAGGTGACCCGCAGTCCTCGGTGCTGAACCGGGTGGAATACGGCAACCGCGGCTGACCTGCGGGCGCCGGCAGCTTCCGAACGTCCGCCGGTGGAGTCGCCGGTTGTGACACCGTTGTCGCGACGCTGGTTGTGGTTGGTCGGCGCGCTCGCGTTGGCGTGCAGCTTCATCCAGGCACCCGGCCGGATCTCTCCCGACACCAAACTCGACCTGACCGCCGATCCGCTGCGGTTCTTGGCCCGCGCCCTCAACCTGTGGAGCAGCGAGCTGCCGTTCGGCCAGGTGCAGAACCAGGCGTACGGCTACCTGTTCCCGCACGGCACCTTCTTCCTGATCGGCGACCTGGTGGGGCTGCCCGGCTGGATCATTCAGCGCCTGTGGTGGGCGGTGCTGCTCGCGGTGGGATTCTGGGGCCTGCTGCGGGTCGCCGAGACGTTGCGGATCGGCACCCCGACGGCACGGCTGATCGGCGCCTTGGCATTCGCCCTGTCACCGCGGGTATTGACCACGCTGGGCTCGATCTCGTCGGAGACGCTGCCGATGATGCTGGCCCCCTGGGTGCTGCTGCCGGTCATCCGGGCGCTGGGTGCGCCGGGTAGCGAGACGCCCGGGCGTCCGCTGCGGATGCTGGCCGGTCAGGCCGGGGTCGCGGTCGCTCTGATGGGCGCTGTCAACGCCGTCGCGACGCTGGCGGGTTGCCTGCCGGCGATCATCTGGTGGCTGTGCCATCGCCCGAACCGGCGCTGGTGGCGGTTCACCGGCTGGTGGGCGCTGGCGCTGGCACTGGCGGTGACGTGGTGGCTGGTGGCGCTGGTATTGCTGGGCCGGGTCAGTCCGCCGTTCCTGGACTTCATCGAATCCGCCGGGGTGACCACCCGGTGGACCTCGCTGACCGAGATGCTGCGCGGCACCCACAGCTGGACACCGTTCGTCGCGCCGGACGCCACCGCCGGGGCACCACTGGTCACCCGCCCGGTGATGATCCTGGGCACCTCCCTGGTGGCCGCCGCGGGGCTGGCCGGCCTGACCGGCATGCTGCGCCGGCAACTCCCCGGCGCCGGGCGGCTGGTCACGTTGCTGCTGGTCGGGGTGACCCTGCTGGCGCTGGGCTATGCAGGCGGACTGGGTTCGCCGCTGGCCCACCCGGTGCAGGTATTCCTCGACGCGGCCGGCGCACCGCTGCGTAACGTGCACAAACTCGAGTCGGTGATCCGGATCCCGTTGGTGCTGGGACTCACGTACCTGCTGGGCCGTATCCCCCTGCCGGGCAGCGCACCGGTGTCGGTGTGGCGGCGCGCCTACGTTCACCCCGAACACCACAAGGCGGCCGCGGTCGGTCTGGTGATCCTGACGGCACTGATGGTCAGCACGTCGCTGGCCTGGACCGGCCGGCTCACCCCGCAGGGCACATTTCAGGCGCTGCCTCAACATTGGCGCGACGCCGCCGCCTGGCTCGGCGAACACAACAACTCCGGCCCGACTCCGGGTCGGGTGCTGGTGGCCCCGGGAGCCCCGTTCGCCACCCAGACCTGGGGCACCAGCCACGATGAACCGCTGCAGGTGCTGGACGCCGGCCCGTGGGGAGTACGCGACTCGATTCCGCTGACCCCGCCGCAGACCATCCGGGCACTGGACTCGGTGCAGCGCCTGTTCGCGGCCGGCCGCCCCTCGGCCGGGTTGGCCGACACCCTGGCCCGGCAAGGCATCTCCTACCTGGTGGTGCGCAACGACCTGGATCCCGACACCTCGCGGTCGGCCCGGCCGCTGCTGGTGCACCGCGCCGTCGACGGCTCACCGGGCCTGCAACGCGTGGCACAGTTCGGCGACCCGGTAGGGGCGGGAACGGTGCCGGGATTCGTCTCCGACAGCGGCCTGCGGCCGGCCTATCCGGCGATCGAGATCTATCGGGTCGGCGACCCGCCGGCCGGTGGGAGTCCGGGCGCACCGTACCTGGCCGACGTTGACCGGATGCCGCGGGTCGCCGGCGGCCCGGAGGTGTTGCTGCGGCTCGACGAGCACCACCGGTTGCGCGGCCAGTCGGTGTTGGGTCCGGTGCTGATGACCGCCGACGCCCGGCGCGCCGACCTGGGTACCCCCGGAAGCCTCGGAGTCACCGTCACCGACACGCCGCTGGCCCGCGAGACCGACTACGGCCGGGTCGACGACCACTCATCGACGATCCGGGCCGCCGGCGACGCCCGGCACACCCACAGCCGGGTGCCGGACTATCCGACGCCCGGCGCGGCCACCGTCTTCGGCGGCTGGGTCGGCGGGCGGCTCACCGCGTCGAGCTCTTCGTCGGACGCCACCACGCTGCCCGACGTCGCGCCGTCCACTTCCCCGGCTGCCGCCATCGACGGCGACTCGGGCACCGCCTGGGTGTCCAACGCGCTGCAGTCGGCGGTCGGTCAGTGGCTACAGGTGGACTTCGACCACCCGTTGACCAACGGCACCATCACCGTGACACCGAGCGCGACGGCCGTCGGCGCGCAGGTGCGACGGATGCAGATCTCCACCGTCAACGGCACCACCACGCTGCGGTTCGACCACGCCGGCCAGCCGCTGACCGCCGCGCTGCCCTACGGCGAGACGCCCTGGGTGCGGATCACCGCCTCCGGCACCGACGACGGCTCAGCCGGCGTGCAATTCGGTATCACCGATCTGTCGGTCACCCAGTACGACGCGTCCGGTTTCGCGCATCCGGTCGACCTGCGCCACACTGCGCTGGTCCCGGCTCCGCCGGCGGGTTCGCAAGTGGCGCAGTGGGATCTGGGCGCCGGCTTGCCGGGCCGCGCCGGCTGTGCCGCGGCCCCCGAGACGGTCCGCTGCGCGGCCTCGATGATGCTCGAGCCCGAGGAGCCCGCCACCTTCAGCCGCACCCTGAACGTGCCGCGGCCCATGTCGGTGACCCCGACCGTCTGGGTGCGGCCCCGCCAGGGGCCCAACCTGGTCGATCTGATCGCCGAGCCGGGCATGGCGCGGGCCCGCGGTGACTCCGACGTGCTCGACGTGCTCGGGTCGGCCTACGCCGCCACCGACGGCGATCAGGGCACCGCCTGGACAGCATCGCAGCGGGTGGTCGCCCACCGGTCCCCTCCGACGCTGACCATCACCTTGCCGCGGCCGGTCGAGGTCACCGGATTGCGGTTCACCGCCAGCAGGTCCCCGCTGCCGGCGCAGCCCACGCTGGTGGCCATCGATCTCGGATCCGGCCCGCAGGTCCGGGATCTGGCGGAGTCCGACGAACAGCGGGTGCGATTGCAGCCGCGGGTCACCGACACCGTCACGATCAGCCTGCTGGAATGGGAGGACGTGATCGACCGAACGGCGATCGGCTTCGACCAGCTCAAACCGCCCGGGCTGGCCGAGGTCACCGTGCTCGGCTCCGACGGCCGTCCGGTCGCGCCCGCCGACCCCACCCGCAACCGGTCCCGCCGAGTCACCGTCGAATGCGGGCACGGCCCGATCGTCGCGATCGCCGGCCGGTTCGTACACACCTCGATTTCGACCACGGTGGGCGCTCTGCTCGATGACGCGCCGGTGCCCGCACAGGCCTGCGATAAGCGGCCGATCGCATTGCCCCCCGGCGAGCAGGAACTGCTGATCAGCCCGGGTTCGGCGTTCGTCGTCGACGGCGCGACGCTGTCCGGGCCACTGGCGGCACGGGCTGTCGCCGGATCCGCCACGACGCCGGCCGACATCGGCACGTGGGGCCCGGCCCGGCGGGAGGTGACGGTTACCGGTGCGGCGGCCTCCCGGGTACTGGTCGTTCCGGAGAGCATCAACGGCGGTTGGGTGGCGCGTACATCGGCCGGCAGCCGACTGGTCCCGGTGGCGGTCAACGGATGGCAGCAAGGCTTCGTGGTGCCCGCTGGGACGGACGGCACGATCACGCTGGCATTCGGCCCCAATCGGATGTACCGCCTGGGGATGGCCGGTGGATTGGCCCTACTGCCCCTGCTGGCCCTGCTGGCCTGGTGGCCGGCGCGGCGGACCCACAATCCCGGGCCACCCGCGCAGCCCTGGCGGCCCGGCCGCTGGGTGGCAGTGGTGGGTGCGCTGACGGTCGGCACCCTGATCGCCGGGACCGCCGGGACCGGTGTGTTCGGGGCGGCGCTGATAATGCTGTTCGCGCTGCGGCACCGGCAGCGCGCGTTTGATGTGGCTCGACTCGGATTGAGTGCCGGTGGGCTGATCGTGGCCGGTGCGGTGTTGTGCCGGCACCCGTGGCGGTCGGTGGACGGCTATGCCGGCCATTCCGCGGGTGTGCAGTTGGCGGCCCTGGTCTCGGTTGCAGTGCTGGCGGCGACGGCGGCGGTGGTCGCCAGCCCGGCGGAGCCGGGCGCAGCGGGCCACCGCGACTAACCCGGTGGTCGCCAGCCCGGCTACTGCGCAGCCTCGAGCTTCTCAATCTGGGTGTTGAACAGCTGCACCAGCGCATCGGAGTGCGTGGCATCATCCGATGCGTCCTTGTCCATCCGGAGCCCGATGTCATTGCTGCTGGCGACGACGAGCACACCGCGGTAGTACCCGGAGACGGTGGATGCGGTGATCGCGATCGGCAGCCGGATGGCGGCCTTGCTGGAACTGGTGATCACCGTCGCGACCGCCCACTCCGGCACCCCGTCGGCGTCCAGCGGGCTCAGCTGAATGTCGGTGGTGACGCTGCGCCCGCCGGACTCGAAGGTCTGCTTGAACGACTGGCACTTGTCCAGGACACCCTTGAGGTCCGGACGGTCCGGGGTCAGGGCCAAGCGCACCCGCATCGAGTGCAGACCACCGGGTTGGAGCTTGGCCAACGTCGCCGTCGCCGTCTGGGTGGCGGACTTGGGGCTCGAGTAGAAATCCGCGCATTCGGGCGGGTCCACCGTCAGATTCGGCATCTCCGAGGGGGCATCGCCAGCGCTATTGACTCCGCTGATCCATTTGCCGCCGGATGAGTCCGGGAAGGAGGCTCGATCCACCAGCATGTCCGAGGTCAGTTCGGTGATGTCCGGCTTGCGGGACGGCTTATCCTCCGCCATGAACCGACCGCCAGAGCTCAGCAGCAGTGCCACGACCATTACCGCCGCCAGCGCTGCCGCTCCCAGCGAAAGCCAGAGCCCTTTGCGCGACTTGGTCTCGGGCATCGGCCACGGCGCACCGTAGTGCGGATAGGGCACCGGGCCGGAGGCGTTGGCTGGTGTTCCCTGACCGAAGTCGTCGACCCACAGTTGCCAACCGGGAGGCGGTGGTGGCCACGACGGATCCGGCGCCCAGTTGGCGTCCGGCGCCCAGCCGGGGGGCGCGGGCGGCCAGTTGGGCGGAGGGTTGAAACGCATCCGGTGACTCCGTATCGATGTACTGACGCTGGCTCGTCGCGAGCCTACGCGGTTCGATAGTGGCAGGCTGGACCTGCACACGTCACGACGCAGCGCCCGAAGGAGACCCGCGTGCCCGCTATTGCCACCACCAACCCGGCGACCGGGGAGACGGTCAAGACGTTCACCGCAGCCACCGAAGCGCAGATCGACGCCGCGATCGCACGCGCGGCAGCCCGCTTCGCCGACTACCGGCGCACCGATTTCGCCCAGCGCGCCCGATGGACGCACGCGGCCGCCGACCTGTTGGAGGCCGAAGCCGACGAAGTCGCCGCGATGATGACGCTGGAGATGGGCAAGACGTTGACCTCCGCCAAGGCCGAAGCGCTCAAGTGCGTCAAAGGCTTCCGGTTCTACGCCGACAACAGCGAAGCACTGTTGGCCGACGAGCCCGCCGACGCCTCGACGGTGAACGCGTCGAAGGCGTTCGCTCGCTACCAGCCGATCGGGGTGGTACTGGCCGTCATGCCGTGGAACTTCCCGCTCTGGCAAGCGGTGCGGTTCGCCGCGCCGGCGCTGATGGCCGGCAACGTCGGCCTGCTCAAACACGCCTCCAACGTGCCGCAGACCGCGCTGTACCTCGCCGACCTGTTGTCTCGCGCCGGTTTTCCCGACGACTGCTTCCAGACCCTGCTGATCGGGTCGGGTGCCGTGGAGCGTGTGCTGCGCGACCCGAGAGTGGCGGCGGCGACCCTGACCGGCAGCGAACCGGCCGGGCGGTCGGTCGCGGCCATCGCCGGCGACGAGGTCAAACACACCGTGCTGGAATTGGGCGGCAGCGACCCGTTCATCGTGATGCCGTCCGCCGATCTGGAGGCCGCGGTGGCTACCGCGGTCAAGGCCAGGGTGCAGAACAACGGCCAATCTTGTATCGCGGCAAAGCGATTCATCGTCCACACCGACATCTACGACGAGTTCGTCACCAACTTCACCACCCAGATGGCGGCGCTGCGGGTCGGGGATCCGACCGAACCGGACACCGACGTCGGACCGCTGGCCACCGAGCAGGGCCGTGACGAGGTCGAACAGCAGGTCGACACCGCGGCCGCGGCCGGCGCGGTGATCCGTTGCGGCGGGAAGCGGCTCGACCGCCCGGGCTGGTTCTACCCGCCCACCGTGGTCACCGACATCACCCGCGACATGGCGCTGTTCACCGAGGAGGTGTTCGGCCCGGTGGCGTCGGTGTACCGGGCCGCCGACATCGACGAGGCGATCGATATCGCCAACGCCACCTCCTTCGGACTGGGATCCAACGCCTGGACCCGCGATGAGGCCGAGATCAGCCGGTTCGCCGACGAAATCGAGGCCGGTCAGGTCTTCATCAACGGGATGACGGTGTCCTATCCGGAGTTGCCGTTCGGCGGGATCAAGCGGTCCGGGTACGGCCGGGAGCTCTCGGGGCACGGCATTCGCGAGTTCTGCAACCTCAAGACGGTGTGGGTGGCCTGAGCCTCGCCAAAGCGACGGGCGCGGGCTCAAGCGGAAGCGGCCAGCACCCTTGCGTCCTCGTCGGCGAACGTGTCCTCCAATTGCACCGGCGAGTAGTCGAGGTCGATCTCGCCGACCGGGCGGCCCCGGGCGCTGCTGATCGTGCCGAACCGGCGCGTCCCCTTGTCCATGGAGTAGTGCAGCAACTCTGCGGATGACAATCCGAACGGGATGTCGTCGCCGTAGATGTCGTTGCCCTCGGCGTTGTAGCTCACCAGCAGCGGCAGCAGCTCGTTCATGCGTGTTTCGAACACGGCCCAGTTGGCGTCATCTGCGGCGACGTGCCGTCGGCAGGTGAAGGTGCCCCAGGCCATGTGGCGCCGCTCGTCATCGGCGATGCGCCCGATCAGCGCCTGCATTCCGGGCAGAATGCCGCGCTGCACGCAGATCTTGTGCCAGGCGTAGTAACCGGTCAGCGCCAGCGTGCCCTCGACGAAGTGGTTGTAGGTCACCGACGCCCGAACCTGGGAAGCCGGTGACGGATCGACCGCGAGAGCCTCGAGTGATTCCGGCAGCTCCTCGTTGAATATCCGCAGGTAGGAGGGAAGGGCGTCGAGATAACTGTGCAGATCCTCGGTTATCCCGACGGTGTCCAGCCACATCCGGAATACCTGGGTGTGCTTGGCCTCCTCGAACGCGAACTGGGTCAGATACATCTCGTCGCCGAGCCGGCCTTCGGCACGCATCGCCGCCATGAACGGCTGGATGTCCTGGGTCACCGACTCCTCGCCGGCGATGAACTGCGCGCACAGTCGCACGGCGTAGTCGCGTTCGGCGTCGGTCAGCGATTCCCAGTCCTGCCGATCACGGGAGAAGTCGATGTCGGCGGGATCCCAGAATTTCGCGTTGCCACCGGCAAACAGCTTGAGTGGCAGGCTATCCCAGTTCAGTCCGCCCGCGGCCAGTGAGTCAAAGCGGGTGCGTGTCACGGAATTGCCTCCTCTGATTGATGACGACGGGCGAGTTGTCTCGCCGCCGAATGCCGCGGCCAACACCGCGACCAGGCGGCGCACCGCCAGGGCCGGTTGTTCCGGGGTGGGTTCGTCGAGGCCGAGAATCGGATCGATGCCACGCAGGTATGGGGCCAGCGCCAGGTGCGGGAAGATCAGCAGCAGCAGCGACAACAGCGCGTCGGTGTCGGCGTCCGCGCGCAGGTCGCCGCGAACCAGGGCATCACGCACCAGCGGGCGCAGCACCTCCAGATAGTGGCGGTGGATGACGGTCCGCACGCTGATCCGGGCGTCGGTGTCCGCCTCGAGACTGGCGGCGGCGTGCAGCGCCCGGTCCCGCGGGTGGTCGGCGAAGTAGGCGACCCACACGTCGAGCAGGTCGGTGAGGAACTCGAAGAACGGTCGGCTGGAGTCGAGTTCGGCGATCTGTCGCTCCATGTAGCAGCGCACCCGCTGACCGCCGGTGTCGGCGACGAACGCATACAGGTCGGCCTTGTCGGCGAAGTACTGGAACAGGCTGCCCTTGGCGACTTTGGCGCGTCGGGCAATGACGTTCAGGCTGCCGCGCGAGTAGCCGCGAGCACTGAACTCAGCCTCGGCAGCCTCCAGCACCGCGGCCCGGCGCGCCGGGTCGACCCGCCCCCACGTCACTGTCGGCATCGAACCACCTCACTGGAATGACCACTGGTCATCCTAGTGTGAGGCCCGTCACGTCACAAGGGGGCGAAGCCGCCTACCGTCGCAGCCGGGTCATGACCCGGCGACCTTGGCGGCCACGCCCACCACCCGGGTGGCCAGGTGATCGAGCGCCGCCAGCGTGGTCTCGTCCAACTCGTTCTGGTTGTCCGGGCCGGTGACCTGCCCGACCCCGTAGGGATTGCCGTCGGCGAACTTGATCGGGTCGGTGTAGCCCGGCGGCACCAGGATCCCGCCGAAGTGCATCAGGGAGACGTAGAGGTTCAACAGCGTGGTCTCCTGCCCACCGTGCAGGGTCTGACTCGAGGTGAAGCCGGCGTAGACCTTGTCGGCGAGCGCCCCCTTGGCCCACAGTCCGCCCAGCGAGTCGATGAAGGTGCGGAATTGTGCTGACGGAGAACCGAACCGGGTGGGTGAGCCGAAGATGACGGCGTCCGCCCAGACGATGTCGTCGCCGGTGGCGGCCGGTAGATCCTTGGTCGCCTCGTAGTTGGCGCTCCACGCCGGGTTGTGGGCGAATGTGGCCGGATCCCGCGTCTCCTCCACGTGCCGCAGACGCACTTCGGCGCCCGCCGCCTCGCCGGCCCGGGCCACCCGCTCGGCCATCGAGGTGCCGTGTCCGGTGGCCGAGTAGTAGATAACCGCCAACTTCGTCATTGTCGTTCACTCCTTCTTTCAGGCGCCCGCAAGCAGGCGTTGTATTTCATCGAGTTCTGCGCAGACCGTGTCGCCGGGGCGCGGACCGCGTAGTTCTAACAGCCGGGTGAAGTCGTTGGCTGCCTGGGCAATCCGCTCGGACAGCCCCTGCGCACCGAAGTCTGATGTCGCGGCGTACACCCCGGTGGGGGAGACGACGGCGTGCAGGTAACTGAACATCGGACGCAGGGCGTGATCGAGCACCAGCGAGTGCCGCTCGGTTCCGCCGGTCGCTGCGATCAGCACCGGCGTGCCGTTCAGGGCCTGCTCGGGCAGCACGTCGAAGAACGACTTGAACAACCCGCTGAACGTCGCATTGAACGTCGGTGTCACCGCGATCAGTCCGTCACAGTCGGCAACCGTCTCGAACACCTGCTCCAGCTCCGGCGAAGCGAACCCGGTCAGCAACGCGTCGGTGATGGCCCGGCCCAGGTGGCGCAGCTCGATAACCGAGACTTCGATGTCCGCTCCGGCGGTCTCGACCTCAGCGCGTACCGCCTCGCCGAGCCGGTCGGCCAGCAGTCGGGTGGACGACGGCTCACGCAGCCCACCGCTGATCACCACCAGCCTCACGACGCCTTCTCGATCTCGGGCCGGTCCGCGGCCTCGACCAGGGACCGGTGCGTCGGCGCATCGGGCACGTGCGCGGGCCGGCCGACGGCGAACTCCTTGCGCAGCGCCGGGACAACGTGCTCGCCCAGTAGGTCGAGCTGTTCCAGCACCGTCTTGAGCGGCAGGCCCGCGTGGTCGACCAGGAACAGTTGACGCTGGTAGTCGCCGACGTAATCGCGGAAGCCCAGGGTCTTGTCGATGACCTGCTGCGGCGAGCCGACCGTCAGCGGGGTCTGGGCGCTGAACTCCTCCAGGCTCGGGCCGTGCCCATAGACCGGGGCATTGTCGAAGTAGGGCCGAAACTCGTTCACCGCGTCCTGACTATTGGGCCGGATGAACACCTGGCCGCCCAATCCCACGATCGCCTGGTCGGCGCCACCGTGGCCGTAGTGCTCGAAACGCTCCCGGTAGAGCCGCACCATCCGTTTGGTGTGCGACGGCGGCCAGAAGATGTGGTTGGCGAAGAAGCCGTCGCCGTAGTGCGCGGCCAGTTCGGCGACTTCGGGACTGCGGATCGAGCCGTGCCAGACGAACGGAGGAACCCCGTCCAGTGGCCGCGGCGCCAGCGTGAACCCGTGCAACGGCGTCCGGTACTGCCCGCTCCAGTCGACGACTTCCTCACGCCACAGCCTGCGCAGCAACTGGTAGTTCTCCACCGTCAGCGGCAATGCTGCCCGGATGTCCTTGCCGAACCACGGGTACACCGGGCCGGTGTTGCCACGCCCCAGCATCAGGTCGACGCGGCCGTCGGCGAGGTGCTGCAGCACGCTGTAGTCCTCGGCGAGCTTCACCGGGTCGTTCGTGGTGATCAACGTGGTGGCGGTGGTCAGCTGAATTCGTTCGGTCTGCGCCGCGATGTAGCCCAGCAGGGTGGTCGGTGACGAGGGCACGAACGGCGGGTTGTGGTGCTCGCCGGTGGCGAACACGTCCAATCCGACCTCCTCGGCCTTCTTGGCAATCGTGACGGTCGCCCGGATCCGTTCAGCCTCGGTCGGCGTGCGGCCCGTGGTCGGGTCGGCGGTGACATCGCCGATGGTGAAGATGCCGAATTGCATACCCGTGCTCGACACGACTGCCTCCTTAGCTTCGCGTTCGCCACCCTACATGATAGTTGCGAACGACACTAGTTTCAGATCCTCGAATGATGTGATCTGGTCTTCTATCACGCTATCTGCTCTCGACAACCATATCGGTATCAACTATATTTCAAGCATGCAGACACCGTGGCTGAACGAAGGGGAACAGCAGATGTGGCGCGGTTATCTCGACAGCACCCGGTTGCTGCTTCGCGCCCTGGACCGGCAACTGACCACCGAGTCGGGGATCAACCTCTCCGACTTCGAGATCCTCGCGCTACTGTCCGAGGCCCCACAACACCGGATGCGGATGAACGAGTTGGCCGACATCACGGTGGCGACCCGTAGCGGGATCACCCGCGCGGTCAAGCGGCTGACCGACGCCGGCTGGGTCCACCAGGTCAAGTGCGACGAAGACAAACGCGGACTCTACGCCGAGCTCACCGACGCCGGCGCGGAAAAGCTGCGGGCCGCGGCGCCCGGGCACGTGAACGCCGTGCGTGCCAACCTCTTCGACTTGCTCAGCCGGCGTGAGGTGGAACAGTTCGCCCACTCCTACGCGCAGATCCGCGACAACCTCGTGGGCAACCCCTGAGCGCTACCTCGCCTCGGCGCGCCGCAACACCTCGGCGAGCTCCAGCGCGTGCCGGTCCAGCCGACGATCCTCGTCGGTGACCGGACTCCACTGCCGCACAGTCATCGCGCGACCCTCGTCGCCGAGCTCCGCGAACAGCGCCATCGCGTGCGCCGCGATCTCGCCGGCACCAGTGCGCACGTCGGACGAACGAACATGCACACTGACGTACAACCGCCTGGCCGAGGTGTGGATCAGCCGGGCGCGGACCTCGATCATGTTGCCGATCACGATCGGCCGGTAGAAGCGAATACCGGTGATCCGCGAGGCGACCACCTGTGCACCGGTCCACTGCGAGGCGCACAGGAACGCGCCCTCGTCGATCCAGCGCATCACCTTGCCGCCGTGCACTTTTCCGCCCCAGTTGACATCGGTGGGCGCGGCCAGGAATCTCAGTACCGCGCACGGCGCCGGACTGTCGTCGCTGTAGTGCTGAGCGGTCAGGGCGGCGTCGATGTCGGCGCGCATCGCGGCGCGGTGCCGGGCCGCGTCCTGCAGGCGCTGCTCCCGCTCGGTCCGGGGGGTGAAGGCCGGCACCGTAACCGGTTTGCTGTCGTCGTCGACCGCGATGAACACCGCCAGGCACTGCGCTGTCCGGGTGAGATCCCCGGTGCGGGGATCACCGGAAGCGACGGTGATGGCCAGATGCATGCTGCTGCGACCGGTATGCGCGATGCGCGCATTGACCTCGACGAGTTCCCCGGCTGCGATGGGCCTGGTGAAGCGGATGTCACCGATGAACGCGGTCACGCAGTACCTGCCACTCCACTCCGCCGCACACGCGTAGCCGGCTTTGTCCACCCACTCCAGCACATGCCCGCCGTCGATCCGGTCGCCGTAGCCGACATCGGTCGCCTTGGCCAGGAACCGCAGCGTGGTGCTCGAACGCGGCTGCACCGCCCCCTCAGATGTCATGAACATGCCCTTCGACGGATCAGCACCTGACACCAATTCTCGGTGCAGATTGCCGGTATCTCCCTAGTATCAAGCCATGTCACAGCTGAGTACCGCGCGCGGACCGATCGACACCACCGACCTGGGCGCCACCCTGATGCACGAACACGTGTTCATCATGACCACCGAGATCGCCCAGAACTACCCGGAGGCCTGGGGCGACGAGGACGCCCGGGTGGCCGACGCGATCACCCGGCTCAACGAACTGAAGGCCGCCGGGGTCGACACCATCGTCGACCTGACCGTGATCGGGCTGGGCCGCTATATCCCGCGCATCGCCCGGGTCGCCGCGGGCACCGAGCTGAACATCGTGGTGGCCACCGGCGTCTACACCTACAACGACGTGCCGTTCTTCTTCCACTACCGGGGCCCCGGCACCATGCTGGACGGCCCGGAGATCATGGCCGACATGTTCGTCCGCGACATCGAGTCGGGCATCGCCGACACCGGGATCAAGGCCGCAATTCTCAAGTGCGCCACCGACGAGCCCGGCGTCACTCCCGGCGTCGAGCGGGTGCTGCGCGCGGTCGCTCAGGCCCACCGGCGTACCGGGGTACCGATCTCCACCCACACCCACGCCGGCCTTCGCCGCGGCCTGGAGCAGCAGCGCATCTTCGAAGAAGAGGGGGTCGATCTGTCCCGGGTGGTGATCGGACACTCGGGGGACTCGACCGACCTGGGCTACCTGGAGGAGATGATCGCGGCCGGGTCTTACCTGGGCATGGACCGGTTCGGCATCGATCTGATCCTGCCGTTCGAGGACCGGGTCAACACGGTGGCCCAGCTGTGCGAGCGCGGCCACGCCGACAAGTTGGTGCTCTCCCACGACGCCAACTGCTACTTCGACGCGCTACCAGGCGAACTGAGTTCGGTGGCCGCCCCCAACTGGCACTACTTGCACATCCACAACGACGTGATCCCGGCGCTGCGCCAGCGCGGCGTCACTGACGACCAGCTACGCACCATGCTCGTCGACAACCCGCGCAAGATCTTCGAGCACCCCGGCGGCTACTGAGGTCGGTCACTACGACTGGGATCGGCTCCCGGCGTTGAGCTCCAGGGCACGAAGCAGCGCTTGCAGCCGCTCGGGCGTGGCCTGCTCGGGATCGCTGAGCCGCAACTGCAGCAGCTCGCGACCGACGGCGTAGACGATGCGGGCGGTGTAATCGGGGTCCGCCAGACCCGGAACGCTGCGCAGCAGCTCCCGCGCGAGGAACCCGCGGACGGCGGCCTCGGCACGGGCCAGACGTTCATGCAGCTCCGGCGGCGCCCCCTGGGGCGGGAACAGGAACAACCGCCAGGTCGCCGAATACCCGTCCGCGGCCCGCAGCACGCCGTCGAACACCCGCGCGAGAAAACCCTCGGCCTCGGGGTTTTCGCTGCCGGTGATCGCGTCGGCGAACTGCGCCGCCGCCCGGCCTGCTTCCCGATCGATGAGCGCGACGAAAAGGCCTGCGGGACTGCCGAATTGCTGGTAGATCAGCGACCGGTTGACGCCGGCCGACTCCGCTACGCGGTTCGGCGTGGCCGCATGGAACCCCTCGGCGTCGACGATCGCGTGGGTGACGTCGAGGATCTGTTCGCGTCGCGCCTCGCCTGTCATCCGCCGGCGGCTGATCGGGATCACGCTTGACAGCATAACTAACAGTCTGTTAGCTGTAACTAACGAAATGTTAGTTAATCGGAGGTCGTCTGTGCCCACGTCGTCGCTTCATTACCCCGAGCTGCACGAGCGGGTCCGCCGTCAGGCCGAGCTGCTACCGGTGCTCTACGGCGACCTGGACTTCGACGTGCAGCCCTACCGCACGACGACCGACCCCGACGAGGTGTCGTCCCTGCGCGGCCGCCCCGCCACCCGTGCCAAGCTGCTCGCCGACGACCGCGTCGTCGAACTGGTCTCGACGGCGACCTGGCTGGGCGACATCGTGGCGGACTCCTATGCCGCGCTGATGGGCGAATACAGCGTCAGCACCCTGATCAGCATGCTGCAGCTGGCCTGCCGGGAGGGCATCGACGCGGTGCCCGACGCACCACAAGAACTGGTGGCGTTCATCGCGGACATCGAAGCCATCCCGGACTGGCTGGACATGGACCTGGTGCGTCAGGGCGCCCGTCAGTCCCGCATCCCGATGGCACTGCTGGCGCCGTTCATCACCCGAGGCGCGTTCATCGCGACGTTCATCAACACCTACGCGGCCCTGCCGATGGCGTTGACCGGGGCGCTGACGGGCAAGCGCGCCGCCCGGCGGGTCAACGAGACCACCAGCTTCTTCGCCGTCACCACCCTGCCGGGCGCGCTGGAGCGGCACGGCCCCGGCTTCGAGGCCGCGGCCATGGTGCGCCTGATGCACTCGATGGTGCGGTTCAACGCGCTCAAGCGCTCCCCGAAGTGGGACATCGGCATCTACGGGCTGCCGATCCCGCAGGTCGACCAGATGCCCGCCGGCATGATCAACCTCTACGTGCTCGCGATGGGCGCCCGCCGCAAAGGCCGCACCGAGTTCACCGCCGAGGAGCGCGCCGAGGTCGAGTTCACCCGCTATCGCTGCGTGCTGCTCGGCCTGCCCGAGGAGCTGTTGCCGGCGACGCCCGCCGAAATCATCCACGTGTTGAGCGCCCGCTCGGCGCTGCTGCGCGACGACTTCGATGACGCCACCTGCGGCGAGATGGTCCGCTCGACGATGGCCGCCTACCTGCGCCCCGAGGACACCCGGCGCGAACGCATCGCCGACGCGGTCGAGAAGAGCTACAGCAAGGCAGCCTTCGTCCGGTTGTTCTGCGGGGGCGACCGAGGCCTCGCCGCCAAGATGGGCGTCACAGTGAGCACCGGCGACTACGCCCGGATCGCCGTCACCGCGCCCTTCCTGCTGGGGCGACTGCTGCTGGTAGCGCGTGCCAGCCGCACCCCGGGACTGCGCCGTGTCACCGACGCCTACGTGATCCGGCTGCTCAAGAAGCGGCTGGCGACCTACGGCAAGGCCGAATTCACCAGCGACGCTGCTGAATACACGCCGTCCGGCAGAGCCGCCTGAGGGGCATCGGGGCGCGGGGCGCGATGCCGGGTCTCCCAACCGCGCAGCTTCTCCCGGCAGGGCTGTTCCACCAGGGCGTAGCTGACCGCAGCGATCGCCACGGTGAACACCATCGTCAGCACCAGCACCACCGCCATGTCGCCGGTGAACGCGAATCGCCCGATCACCGGGAACACCATGTCCAGGGCGGCCAGGTGCCAGATGAAGATCCCGTAGGACCAGCGGCCCAGCGTCACCATCGGTGCGCTCGCCAGAAACCGGTGCTCGGTGTCGGGCCGGTCCAGCACCAGTGGCGCCAGCAGCGCCCAGGCCAGCACCCCGCCCATCGCGGTGCGCACGATGAACTGGCCGACAGTGGCCGAGGACAGCCCCTCCGGGCCGGCCAGCGGTGAGGCGGCCACCAAATACGCGGCCAGGGTCAGCAGCGCCATCGGCAGCCGGCGGCGGGCCAGTCGGTGCACCCAGGTGACCGGGCTGAACGTCCACTCGGCCAACAACATGCCCGCCCCGAACCAGCAGCCGTAAGCCGGCGCCCAGTTCAGCGGGTTCACCCCGTAGGGGGTGTGGATCGGCAGAAATCCCCAGCACAGGCTGAGCAGCGCCACGCCCATGATCACCGGCACCCGGGCACGGACCGGCAGTCGCCGCGCCCCCAGCGCCAGCAGTGGCAGGGCGATGTAGAAGCTGACCTCCACCGCCAGGCTCCACATCTGGGTCAGTCCCGGCGTCAGCGTGAGCGGCACATAGATCTGCGTCATCGTGAGGTTGGCCAGCCACACCGTCAGGCTGGCTCCGCCGGCGTCGGGCAGCAGCGCCAGGATCACCACCACCGACACCAGGTAGGCCGGCATGATCCGCACGATGCGCGACCTCAGGTAGTGCCCGGCGGAGGGCGCTGCACGCAGCCCACGGGCGGCCCCCGCGTGCCCCCGCCACAGCAGGAAGCCGCTCAAGGCGAAGAACACCGCCACGGCCATGTCGAAACGCCCCCACAGCCGGCCGGTGAACCCCGAGGAGTGCCCGGTCTGAAATGCCACGTGAGTTATGACCACGCCGATGGCGGCGCAGGCGCGCATACCCTCCACCGCGGGCAGGAAGCTGCGTACGCCACCCACCTGCGGGTTCATCGGATTACGGTCCAAAGCATCAATGGACACACAGTAGCTGTTTGAACTTCTGCTGTTAGGGTCAAACAGATTTAGGTGCGGGTTGACAAAGGAGGATACGGCGACGTGAACCGAGCAGTCATGATGCGTATCGCGGCATGCGCAGTCATGGGCCTCGGCGCCGCCATGCTGATCGCGGCACTGCTGCTGTCCACCTACACGGTGGGCAAGATCGCCAAGATCCCGCTCGATATCGACGTCACCCTGATCAGCAACGGCAGCGGCGCGGCACTGGACCCGGAGTCCCTCGGTGAGGAACACGCGGTCGTCGACCAGGATGTGCCGCTGGTGGCCCAGCAGCAGATCGGTGTCGAGGCACCCGCCAACGCCGACGTCGTGACCCTGCAGGCCGGCTCGTCGCTGCGGCGCGCGGACAGGCAGAAGGACAGCGGCCTGCTGCTGGCCATCGTCGACACCGTGACGTTGAATCGCACCACCGCCGAGGCGATTTCGGATGACAACCACCCCGGTGGCTCAGTGCAGCGGCCGCGCAATTACGAAGACGACAGCCCGCCCACCAACATCGCGCTGCCGCACGAGGGACTGTCCTACCGGTTCCCCTTCGACACCCAGAAGCAGTCCTACCAGTACTTCGATCCGATCGCGCAGAAGGCCTACGAGGCCAACTACGAGGGCGAGGACGACGTCAACGGACTGACCGTGTACCGGTTCGCCCAGAACGTCGGCTACGACCCGGACGGCAGCCTGTCCGAGCCGGTGCGCTACCCGTCGCTGTACGGCCACGACGAGGATGGGGAGATCACCGCTCCCGCCCGGATGTGGAACATCGAGGGCGCCGACCCCGACGAGGACATCACGATGACGCGGTACTACGCCGCGCAGCGGACGATGTGGGTGGATCCGGTCTCGGGCACCATCGTCAAGTCGAAGGTGCACGCCAACCACTACTACGCACGCGACCCACAGAAGCCGGAGGTCGCACTGGCCGACTACACGGTCGCCAGCTCCGAGGAGACCGTCGAGGCTCAGGTGAACGCTGCCCGCAACGAACGCGACCGGGTCGCCCTGTGGTCGCGGGTCCTGCCGATCACCTTCACCGCCGCCGGGCTGATCTCGTTGATCGGCGGCATCCTGGTCGGCTGGTTCAGCCTGCCCGCCGAGGCGGCGCTGGGCCGGCCCGGCCGGGATGGCTCCGACGGCGGGTTCTTCGGCGGCTTCACGCCCAAGGCACCGTTGCCCGGACACCCTTCGGGCGCCGAGGCCGAGACGGAGAAGCTGCCCACGCAACGTCCCCAGCTGGACCGCCCGGCAACCCCGCCGGAGTCCGGCCCGCCGGATCGCGGTAACCCGGATCCGGCACCCGATCAGCCGTCGTAACCCGCGGTGGTGCGAGCCAGGCGCTGGATCGCGCCGTGCTATGCACTGGGTCTGACGCTGCTAATCCTGGCGCCGTTACTGCGGCCGGGTTACCTGCTGCTGCGTGATGCGGTGTCGACACCACGGTCGTACCTGACCGGGACCGCCCTCGGGCTGCGCGAAGCGGCGCCGCGGGCGGTGCCGCAGGACTTCGCGGTGGCGCTGGCGTCGCGACTGCTGGACGGCGGCGTCGTGGTCAAGGTGCTGCTGATCGCGGGGTTGTGGCTGGCCGGCTGGGGTGCGGCGCGGCTGGTGGTCATGATGCTGCCGGACGCCGGGCTGCCCGGTCAGCTGGTGGCGATCACCGTCGCGATCTGGAATCCCTATGTGGCCGAGCGGCTTTTGCAGGGGCATTGGAGCTTACTGGTCGGGTACGGGTGCCTGCCGTGGGTGGCGGCGGCGATGCTGGGGTTGCGCGTCGGGAGCGGCGGATCTATGCGGCGGTCCCGGCTTCCGCTCACCTCCGCCGGCCCGGGGGCCGACTCCGGCGAGCCTCGCCGAACCGCCGGGTTGTTCGGGTTGGTGTTCTTCCTGGCGCTGGCCGGATTGACCCCGACCGGGCTACTGCTGGCCGCCGTGGTGGCGCTGGTGTGCGTTGCGGTGCCGGGGTCCGGGCCGCCGCGGTGGTGGTGTGCGACCAGCGTCGTGGCGATCGCCGGCACCGCCGCGCTGCCCTGGCTGATGGCCTTGATGGTCGGCCCGGGGTCTGCACACGGCGAGTCAGCCGGGGTGACCGCGTTCGCGGCTCGCGCCGAGCCGGGCCTGGGCACCCTGGGCAGTCTCGCCGGGCTTGGCGGAATCTGGAATGCCGATGCAGTACCGGGTTCGCGGACAACGGTTTTCGCACTGCTGGCGACAGCGGTGTTCCTCGGTGTGGTGGCGCTGGGCTTGCCGACAGTGCGAGACAACCCCGCCGTGCGGCCATTACTGGCGCTGGCGGGTGTGACGGTACTGACGTTCACGATTTTGGCGACCGGCCCGGGGCTGGCGGTGCTGGGCTGGGCGGTGGACGCCGCGCCCGGCGTCGGAATGCTGCGCGACGGCCAGAAGTGGGTGGCACTGGCGATGCCGGGTTACGCGCTGGCCGGGGCCGGCGCGGTAGCGGGACTGCGGCACCGGCTACCGCCGGCGCGGGCGGCACTGGTGTGCTGTGTCGCGCTGATCATTGTGCTGCCCGACCTGGCCTGGGGCGTGGCCGGCCGGGTCGAGCCGGTGCGCTACCCGCCCGGCTGGGCGGCGGTGGCGGCGAAGATCAACGCCGATCCGCGCCCGGTGGCCGTGCTGCCGGCCGACACCATGCGGCAGTTCTCCTGGGCCGGGCCGGCGCCGGTGCTCGACCCGCTGGGCCGGTGGGTGCGCGCCGAGGTGCTGAGCACCGGCGATCTGAGTGTCGGCGGGCAGACCGTGCCCGGTGAGGGCACCCACGCCCGGGCGGTACAACAGGCGCTGCTGTCCGGCGCCGAACCGGCCATGCTCGGCGTGTACGGGGTGGGGTGGGTGGTCAAGGAGTCCGATACCGACGGCGAAATGGGCGCTGCCGCAAAAACTCTGATGCGGTTGCCGATCGTCTACCGTGACTCCGACTTCACCCTGTACCGGGTCGGCGGCCATGCCCCGAAGGTTTCCGCCGGGCCGCGCCGGGCCGCCCTGGCGGCGCATCTGGTTTGGCTGGCGATGCTGGTGGTAGGTGCGGCAGGTCTGGCCGCACCGGCCGTTCGACGCTGGACTGACGCACGCCGGGCTGACCGGTCGTCCTAGATCTCCAGGAAGCGGGCACGCACCTCGGGCGCCGGCAGCGGGCAGGTGTCGTGCCTCCCGCCGAGCCGGTAGCGGACGGCGGCGAAGCGATCGTAGAGCCGGTCACGCAGCCCCGCGGGGATGAGGCGCGCCGCGAGCAGCACCCGGAACGGCCCGCCCAGATAGTCGGCCACCCGCAGGACCGCCGCCGACCGGAGGCTGACCCGCTCATGAGGTCCGCCCGGGTCGTCGACGAACACCATCGAGTCGACGCCCTGCAAGCCCGGATGCCGATCGATCACCGCACCGGCGAAGTCACTGTCCAGGGCCGCGAATCGCAGAGTGCCCTGCCGATCGTTCCGAATGATGGTCTGGACCGAGCGATTGCAGATTCCGCAGACGCCGTCGTAGAGCAGCAAAGGGGCTGCGTGGTCGTCGCTCACCGGCACACCTCCGCCCTATTGCCGTCAGACTACGCCGCTGACGTACCGGCGTTCGCGCACCGCCGCCAGCACCTCGCGCAGCCCATCAGCGCTTTGCTGCCAGGAGAATTCGGCGCTGCGGTCTTGTGCCTTGCTGCCGAGCTGTTCACGTAGCACCGCATCCGCCAACAGGCGGTGGAGCTGCTCAACGAGCTCGTCGCGGTCGTCGACCAGCAGTCCGGTCACGCCGTCGACGATCGAGTCGGACAGCCCGCCGGAGGACCGGTAGCCGATGGTGGGCACCCCGTGCTGGCCGGCCTCGATAACGGCCAGCCCCCAGCCTTCCTTGCGGGACGGCAGCACGTGCACCCAAGCCTGTTGCACCAGTTGGTGTTTGGTTTCCTCGTCGACGTGGCCGTGGAAGGTGACCACGTCGGTGATCCCCAGTCCGGCGGCGTGCTGCACCAGTCGGTCGCCCCACCAGCCGCCGCCGATGATGTCAAGGCGCAGGCCCGACACCCGGGTACGCAGTGCCGCAACCGCATCCAGGGCGTCCTCGATCTGCTTGTGCGGCACCAGCCGGGACAGCACCACCACCCGCGGCCACGGCGCGCGGGGGCCGAAAAGAGTCTGCTGCGGAGCTTCGTCGAGGCCGTTGCGCACCACCGCGATCCGTTCGGCGCCCACCCCCAGCTCGATCAGGTCACGCACCGACGGCAGCGATACGGTCAGATACTGGTTGCGCCGGTTCAGCCACGGCGACAGCCTCGACTCCACGAACCAGCCGATCCGGCTCAGCACCGGCCCGGCCACCGGCCACTGCTCCCGGTGGCAGTGGTGCACCAGTACCGCCACCCGCCGGCCGTAGGCCAGCCTGGCCAGGAACGGCAACCCGTTCTGGGTGTCGATCACCACATCCGGGCGGACTCGTCGCAGCGGCCCGAGGCCCAGCCGCGCGGCGACCATGGCCGCCCCCGCCCGCAGATAGATGGTGTGCCGGCCGCCGCCCCGACTGATCTGCACCCCGTCGACGACCTCGTGTTTGGGCGCGCCCGGGTAGCGGGCGGTGCGCAGCGTGACCGCGACACCGGCGGCGGCCAACTCTGCGCCGAGGCGCTGCAGGTAGGTCTCGCTGCCGCCGCCCTGCGGATGCCCGGTGTCCCGCCAGCACAGCAGCAGGACGGAGCGCACGGCGGACACAGGACTACAGGGTAGTCCCGCAGGCTGCGCTTAGGCTTGGCCCGGTGGCCGCCACCGACCTGTTCGCCCGACGCGCGACGTTGGCCCGTTCGGTGCGCCTGCTGGCCCAGTTCCGCTACGAGCAGACCGACCCGGCCCGGTTCTACAGCGCGCTGGCTGCCGATACCGCCACCCTGGTCACCGACCTGTGGCAGGGCGTCAACGGCGGCGAACCGACCGGCAGAACCCTGCTGGACGTCGGAGGCGGGCCGGGATACTTCGCCACCGCATTCGCCGACGCCGGCCTGCGCTACATCGGCGTGGAACCGGACCCGCGAGAAATGCATGCGGCAGGGCACCGCCCCGCTGATGCGGCCGGCACCTTCGTACGGGCATCGGGGATGGCGTTGCCGTTCGCCGATGACACCGTGGACATCTGCCTGTCATCCAACGTCGCCGAGCACGTGTCGCGGCCCTGGCGGCTTGGTGACGAGATGCTGCGGGTCACCCGACCGGGCGGGCTCGTGGTGCTGTCCTACACGGTGTGGTTGGGACCGTTCGGCGGCCACGAGACGGGCCTGAGCCACTATCTGGGTGGTCGGAGAGCCGCCCGGCGCTACACCCGCAAGCACGGCCATCCGCCCAAGAACAACTACGGTTCGTCACTGTTCGCGGTGTCGGCGGCCGACGGGCTGGACTGGGCGCGCCATACCGGCGCGCTCGTCACGGCATTTCCCCGTTATCACCCGCGATGGGCGTGGTGGATGACCTCCGCGCCGGGCATTCGGGAGTTCGGAGTGAGCAATCTGGTGCTGGTCCTGCAACCCGGCTGACGGATTGACTGCAACGTGTTCTAATCCGCGCGTCCGCTAGGTAGGGTGGCGCCCATGAGCGACTCCAGCACCGAATACGACACCCTGTTCATCGGCGGCAAGTGGACCGCCCCGTCCACCGACCAGGTCATCGAGGTTCGCTGTCCGGCCACCGGCGAGTACGTCGGAAAGGTGCCGCTGGCGGCGAAGGCCGACGTTGACAGCGCAGTCGCGGCGGCCCGTCAAGCTTTCGACTCGGGTCCGTGGCCGTCGACCCCGCCGGCCGAGCGGGCCGCCGTCATCAGCGCCGCGATCAAGCTGATGGAGGAGCGCAAAGAGCTGTTCACCACGCTGCTGGCCGCCGAGACCGGCCAGCCGCCGATGGGCGTGGAGACCATGCACTGGATGAGCTCGATCGGGGCCCTGAACTTCTTCGCCGGCCCTGCGGTCGACGAGGTCAGTTGGGAAGAGATCCGCACCGGCGCCTACGGGCAGACGATCGTGCGCCGGGAACCGCTGGGTGTGGTCGGCGCGATCGTGGCCTGGAACGTGCCGCTGTTCCTGGCAGTCAACAAGCTGGGTCCGGCACTGCTGGCCGGCTGCACCGTAGTGCTCAAGCCGGCCGCCGAGACCCCGTTGACCGCCAACCTGCTGGCCCAGGCGTTCGCCGACGCGGGCCTGCCCGAGGGAGTGCTGTCGGTGGTGCCGGGCGGCGTGGAGACCGGCCAGGCCCTGACGTCCAACCCCGACGTCGACATCTTCTCCTTCACCGGCAGCTCGGGCGTCGGCAAGGAGATCGGCAAGCGCGCCGCGGAGCTGCTCAAGCCGTGCACGCTGGAACTCGGCGGCAAGTCGGCGGCGATCGTGCTCGAGGACGTCGACCTGGCGTCGGCGGTCCCGATGCTGGTGTTCTCCGGGATCATGAACACCGGGCAGGCCTGCGTGGCCCAGACCCGCATCCTGGCGCCGCGCTCCCGCTACGAGGAGATCGTGGACGCCATCAAGAACTTTGTCACCGCCATGCCGGTCGGCGTGCCGAGTGACCCTGCCGCCCAGGTCGGCGCGCTGATCAGCGAGAAGCAGCGCGAACGGGTCGAGGGCTACATCGCCAAGGGCATCGAGGAGGGCGCCCGGCTGGTGTGCGGCGGCGGCCGCCCCGAAGGGTTGGACGGCGGCTACTTCGTGCAGCCGACCGTGTTCGCCGACGTGGACAACTCCATGACCATCGCCCAGGAGGAGATCTTCGGGCCGGTGCTGTCGATCATCGGCTACGACACCGAGGATGAGGCGATCGCGATCGCCAACGACTCGGTGTACGGGCTGGCGGGCAGCGTGTGGACCAGTGACGTCCCGCGCGGGATCGAGATCTCGAGCAAGATCCGCACCGGCACCTATGCGATCAACTGGTACGCCTTCGACCCCTGCTGCCCGTTCGGCGGCTACAAGAACTCCGGCATCGGGCGGGAGAACGGCAAAGAGGGCGTCGAGCATTTCACCCAGCAGAAGAGCGTGCTGATGCCGATGGGCTACACGCTGGACAGCTGAGCGGCCCCGGATCACGCCGCATTGCCGTTGCCGCAACGGTAAGCCCCTATACTGCCGTCCGTGGGTGTGCTGCTGTGGTTTGCACCGTGGGCGGTGTACTGGGTGCTGGTGGGAAATGCGCCGCTGCTGATCGCGGCGGTAGCGGGACTGGCTGTTGCGGTCGCCGTCATGCTCAGCAGCCGCGAGTCATCGGCGCGGCACCTCGGTACCGGGGGCGTTGCGACGTTCGCGGTGCTGGCGGTGCTGCCACTGGTGTTCGGCTGCGCGCAACGGTGGGTGCTGCCGCTGAGTTTCGCCGGACTGTTCGCGGTGTTGCTGACCAGCAAGGTGCTCGGCAAGTCAGTGGCGGAGGCCGTCGCGAAGGCGGATCTGCCTGCGGCAGTGGTGCAAACCGAGTTGTTCGGACCCGTCGTGGACCGGCTGACCTGGATCTGGCTGGGTGCGCTCGCAGCGATGTCGGTATCGGCGGCGGTCCCGCAGATCGCGCTGTCCGACGCCACGCTGCACAACACCGACTCTCCGCTGACCTACCTCTGCTACTGGGTGATCCCGTTCGGGATTCTGGCCGCTGCAGCGATCGCGTCGCGCATCGTGGCGGACCGGATGACCGCCGGCTTCGGGGACGCGGTGCGCAAGACCAGCTTTGTGGCGTTCGTCGATCTGGAGATCGATCAGCTGTACTACCTGGCCACCGAACACGCCAACCGCGAAGTCGGCCCGGGACAGGAGCCCTACAACGTCACCGTCGGCGCGAAGGGGACAGCGTTGCTGGGCGACGACACCCGGGTGTCGTGGCCGTCTACCTACAGGGTTCGGCAACGGCGCAGCTGAGCTCCTACCGGGCCAGGCGGTGCCGGCGGCGGTGTTCGATACAGCGTCCCACCTGGGCGCGGTAAAAATCCTCGTCGCGGCCACCGGCGGTGTACAACCGCGGTCCCAACCGCTCCCGAAGCTCGCCGAGGTTCACGTCGTCGGTGGTCGCGTTCGCCAGCACCCAGTCGACGGCCGCTTCGCTGCCCTGCTCCCGGCAGATCCGGTCGGCCCGCCTGACGGCGACTCGCTTGTGAAACCTGGCGAACCCGGCCTTGCTCCAGGACCGGATCTCACGAGCCTCCAGGTCGAGCAATTCGCGCAAAACAGACAGCGGACCGTCCGGCACCGTTTTGAACGGTGCGGCGTCGACGAATGCCAGTGCGCCATCGGGGTGCCGGATCCGCTCGACATCGGGTTCCACCACCACCGCGCCGCGCCCTTTCGCCAACTCGTGAGCCCATCGGACGATGGCGTAGCCGTGGTCGGGCAGCCGGTACTTGCGGGTGTGGGTGTCCACGCCCTGAAGGGTAGTAACCGGTCGCACGTCTAGTGGTTCTGGCCTGGACCGCCCGCAGTACCGGTGGTGCCATCGGCCCCGCCGGCACCGCCGGCTTCGCCGTTGCCACCGGTCGCGCCATTGGTGCCGGTGCCCCCGGCGCCCCCGGCGCCACCGGTCCCGTCGCCCTGCGGGCCGACCAGGCCACCGGTTCCACCCGCGCCGCCAACGCCGCCGGTGCCTATCGCGTCGATGGCGATACCGTCGCCGCCGGTACCACCGGTGCCCCCGGCACCGCCGAAGACACCGGCGCCGTCGGCGTCGCCGCCCGCACCGCCTACACCGCCGGCTCCGCCCTGGCCGTATTCAACGGCGTGATCCTGCGACACACCGTGCTCGTCGGCGCCGCCGCCACCACCACCGCCGCCACCACCGCCGTGGCCGCCGTTCGTGCCGATCCCGCCGCTGCCGCCCGCACCGCCGGCGCCGCCGATATCCGGGGACCCGCTGCCCTTGTCCGTCCCTCCACCGCCGCCGCTGCCGCCGTCACCACCGGTGCCGTTGACGCCGCCGCTGCCGCCGGTACCGCCGGCGCCACCGGCACCCAGGCCGCTGTAGACGTCGCCCACGCCGAAGTTGGTCCCGCCGGCGTCACCACCGTCACCGCCGTCACCACCGTGGCCGCCCTCGCCGGCACCGTCGCCGCCGTCGCCGCCCAGGCCACCGGGCTGTCCGATCAGATTCAAGGTGACGTCGATGCTGCCGCCCACACCACCGTCCCCGCCCCGTCCGCCATCGCCGAGCGTGCTGGCATTGCCGCCATGACCGCCGGCGCCGCCGACTTGCGCGAAGGAGCCCGGCTCGCCGAAGGCGCCGGCACCGCCCTTGCCGCCGTCGCCCCCGTTGGCGCGGTCGCTGCCGGTCGAGCCGGTTTGGCCGTCGGCGGCCTGCTCGCCGCTCTCACCGATTCCGCCGTGTCCGGCAGTACCTGCCGCGCCGCCGTGCTCGCCGGCGTCGCCACCGTCACCACCGCTCCCCGCGCGTCCCGGGTTGGGGTTGCTGTGTAAGGGCCCGCCGGCACCATCCCCGCCGTTGCCACCGTTGCCGGCATTGCCCCCGTTGCCGGCGTTGCCACCGTTGCCGGCGGCGCCGTGGGCCGCGCTGCCGCCGGCGCCACCGTTCCCACCGACACCGCCGTTGCCACCCACGCCACCGTTGCCACCCGAACTGTTGGAGCCCGCCGCCGCGTCGGCGCCGTCACCGCCGTTGACGGTGCCGCCCTGACCCCCGTCACCGCCGTCACCGGCATCGCCGGATTCACTGCCACCGGCACCCCCGTTGCCGCCATTGCCACCCGCGCCGCCATCGACACTGTCGCCTCCGGTCCCGGACGCGCCGTAGCCACCCGCCCCGCCATCGCCGCCGTCACCGAACCTGCCGCCATCACCGCCGTTGCCGCCGACGCCGCCGCCCTGCACGGTCACGGTGCCATCGGGATTGGTGACGAACTGACCGTCCATGCCCGCACCGCCGGCCCCGCCGTTGCCCTGTAGTCCGGTCGGCGACGCGCCGGCCGCACCCGCGTTCCCGGTGGACGAGCCGGTGCCCGCGATGCCGGCAGCGCCACCCGTGCCTGCGTCACCGCCGTTGCCGCCGTTGCCACCGTCGAGATGGGCGATGGTGCCGGCCGCGCCGTCACCGCCGTCACCGGCTAGACCACCCGCCCCGCCGTTGCCGGCATCCCCGCCGGCCCCGTCGACACCGTCACCACCGAACAGTGCCGCACCCTTACCAGCAGTCCCGCCATGACCGCCGTTGCCACCGCCCCCACCGCTGCCGCCGTTGCCGCCGGCACCGCCGATGCCGTCGCCGTTGTTGTCGAAGGTCCCCGCCGTCCCGGTTACCCCGGCCCCACCATTGCCACCATTGCCGCCGGCACCACCGGCACCACCATTGCCGCCGATACCCAGGATCGACGAACCGGCTCCGCCGGCGCCGCCATTGCCGCCGGCGGTCCCGGCCACGCCATCGACGCCGTTGCCGCTGTTGGCGCCGGTCCAGCCCGCACCGCCGACGCCACCGTCGCCTCCGTTGCCCAGCGCGCCCATCCCGAAGAAGTCCTGAGCTTGACCCGAAGACCCACCAATACCACCGTTACCGGCCAGCAACGTCGCCGTCGCATCACCGCCGGCGCCACCATCGCCGCCGTTGCCCCACATCTCACCGCCGTGCCCGCCGTTGCCGCCGTCGGCACCCGAACCGCCGGCGCCACCGTCGCCGCCGCTGCCGATACCCCCGGCATGCCCACCGTTACCGCCGACCATGCCCTCGACGGTGGTGGACCAGCCGTCCCCACCATCGCCGAACAACAGCCCACCGGCCTGACCGTCGACATCGCCTGCGGTGCCATCGACACCGTTACAGATCAGCCCGCAGAAACCCTCGGTGAACGGCGCGAACATCTGGTTGATCACACCGTTGACCTGTGACCCGAAGTCGGAGTTGATCCAGTCCTGCAAGCCGTCGTGCAACGGCGCGTAGAAGTACGTGTCCCACATCTGGGCCAGATCAGTCCCGCCCGCATCGGCAGCACCCGACAGATCCCAACCCGACGAAGTGAACAGGCTGTCGAAATCACCGGACAGGTTGCTCCAGGCATTCGGATCGAACAGATCGGTGAGCAGATCGTCGAAGTCCGCGTTAGCCGACGGCGCCAACCCGAACGACAGGAAGGCCCCCACCGATGCCACTGGCCCGATCAGCCGTCCCCGGCGACCCCGACCTGAATTGCGCTTGCCCGTGTGACGACGAACTTCAGACATGAATGAGCCTTCCCCAACCCGACCGAACCGAACCTCAGGGAATATTTACGCTAACGACAATTACGCCGGTTGTGGCCGTTTCGCGCACAGAAGTAAGCAGCAAATCCCGGGCCGGCCGTAGGCATCGAGGCCGGTGGATCAGAACGCGTCCTCGCTCAGATCCATCACCGCCAGGTCGTCGTTTTCGACGATACGTCGCTCCGCACTGAGCCTGGGCAGCACGTTCCCGACGAAAAACGTTGCCGCGGAGACCTTTCCAAGATAGAAGTTTCGGTCTCCATCGGACGGATCGCCATCCAGCGCGCCCAGCGCGATCTCGGCCTGCCGCAACAGCAGCCAGCCGATCACCAGGTCGCCCACGGCCAGCAGAAACCGCACCGACTCCAGGCCCACCCGGTAGAGCTCGCGGGAGTCCTGCTGCGAACCGAGCAGGAATCCGGTCATGGTGGTGGCCATCGCCCGCACGTCGTCGAGGGCAGCGGCCAACAACTTGCGGGAGTCCGCCAGCTCGGAACGCGCATCGCCGCTGTCGAGGAACGTCTCGATCTGGGCGACCAGATGACCCAACGCCGCCCCCCGGTCGCGGGCGATCTTGCGGAAGAAGAAGTCCTGCGCCTGAATGGCGGTGGTGCCCTCGTAGAGCGAGTCGATCTTGGCGTCGCGGATGTACTGCTCGATCGGATAGTCCTGCAGGAAGCCCGATCCGCCGAAGGTCTGCAGCGCATCGGTCAGATACTGATATGCCCGTTCGGAGCCGACGCCCTTGACGATCGGCAGCAAGAGATCGTTGACCCGTTCGGCCATCTCGGGGTCGGCCCCCGACACCAGCATCGCCACCTGCGGATTCTGATGGGCCGCGGTGTAGAGGTACAACGCCCGCATCCCCTCGGCGTAGGTCTTCTGCATCATCAGGGCGCGCCGCACATCCGGATGGTGGATGATGGTCACCCGCGGCGCGGTCTTGTCGGTCATCTGGGTCAGATCGGCGCCCTGAATACGTGTCTTGGCGTACTCCAGTGCATTGAGATAGCCGGTCGACAGCGTGGCAATCGCCTTGGTGCCCACCATCATTCGTGCGTACTCGATGACGTGGAACATCTGCGCGATACCGTTGCGGGTGTCGCCGACCAGCCAGCCCTTTGCCGGCACGTCGTGCTGACCGAAGGTGAGTTCGCAGGTGGTCGAAACCTTCAGTCCCATCTTGTGTTCCAGCCCGGTGACGAACACCCCGTTGCGCTCGCCCGGTTCCCCGGTCTCGGGATCCGGCAGGTACTTGGGTACCAGAAACAGACTGAGCCCCTTGGTTCCCGGCCCGGCACCCTCGGGTCGGGCCAGGGTCATGTGCATGATGTTCTCGAACAGGTCGTCACTGTCACCGTTGGTGATGAACCGCTTGACGCCGTCGATGTGCCAGCTGCCGTCGGGCTGCTCGATCGCCTTGGTCCGGCCGGCGCCGACGTCGGAGCCGGCATCTGGTTCGGTGAGAACCATGGTGGCGCCCCAGTTCCGGTCGATTGCCATGGCCGCCCAGTGCCGCTGCTGTTCGTTGCCCACGTCGTAGAGGATGTTGGCGAATATCGGGCCGGCCATGAACATGAACACCGCCGGATTGGCGCCGAGCACCAATTCGTTGATCGCCCAGGACACCATCGCCGGCGCCGGCACGCCGCCGACGTCCTCCTTCAGGCCGATCCGGAACCACTCGCCGGCCTGCCAGGCCCGCAGCGAGGCCTTGAACGGCTCCGGCATCGTCACGACGTGGGTGGCCGGGTCGAACACCGGCGGATGGCGGTCGCTCTCGGCGAACGACTCGGCCACCGGCCCCTCGGCGAGCTTGGCAGCTTCGGTCAGCATCTGGCGCACCGTGTCACCGTCGAGGTCGCCGAACGCGTCGTCGGCCAGACACTGCTCCAACCCCAGCACCTCGAACAGATTGAACTCCAGGTCGCGGACATTGCTCTTGTAGTGACCCATGGGTCAAGCATGCTCCAAGACCCGCGGCGAGTTCCGGGGTTTCAGCGCATCCCGGTGGGTAGCGAGGCTCGACGGAGGAGAGGCGAAGCTGGCCCGCCGCATCAAACCCGGCCGTAAGAGCCGCGGCGCAGCGCGAACTCAGCTGTCGAGTACCTGCGCCACCCTGGCCTCGACGTCACCGAGGCCGGTCAGGTCGATGCGGGAAGCCTCAGCTGCCGGTCCACTGCGGCAGACGCTTCTCGGCGAAGGCACGGGCGCCTTCCTTGGCGTCGGAAGACACCAACACCGGCAGGGCGAGCTTCATCTGCTCGGCGAACATCTCCTGCGGACTCCAGCCGCGCGATTCGGTGATGATCCGCTTGGTGGCGGCCACCGCCAACGGCCCGTTGGCGGTGATCTTCTCGGCCAGCATGATCGCGGCGTTGCGCACGGTCTCATGCTCGGCCAGCACATTGACCATGCCCAGCTCGTGCGCCCTTACCGCCGGCAGGCTCTCCCCGGTCAGCGCCAGTTCCATCGCGAGCGCATACGGGATGCGCTGTGGCAGCCGCAACAGCCCGCCGCCGGCGGCCACCAATCCACGCTTGACCTCGGGAATCCCGAAGACCGCGTCGCGTGCGGCCACGATCAGGTCGGCTGCCAGCGCCAGTTCGGTTCCACCGGCCAGCGCGTAGCCCTCGACCGCAGCGATCAGCGGCTTGGCCGGGGGGCGGTCGGTGAAGCCGAGTCCGCGGCCGGGCACCACCACGTTCTCCCCCCGGGCGAACGCCTTGAGGTCCATGCCGGCGCAGAACGATCCGCCGGCGCCGGTCAGGATCCCCACCGACAGTCCCGGATCGTCATCGAGGCGGTCCATCGCGTCCGCCAGTCCCTGGCTGACCGCGGCGTTGACCGCGTTCTTGGCCTCGGGACGGTTGATCGTGATGATCAGGATCCGGTCGAGTTGCTCGACCAGGACTTCCGGTTTTGCGCTGGAGTCGTCGCTCATTCCGCCGATGCTATCGACGACCGCGTCCGGCCGGTAACATGGGTAAAACTAGAACACGTTTCAATTGAAGGGGCCGTGGTGGACACACCGAACAACGACTGGTCGGAGGCCGCTGGTACAGACGACGTGCCCGGGCCCATCACCAAGTGGGATCCGGGCCTGACCGAGCGGGTGATGGGTTTCCTGCGTCCGCTGATCAAGGGGTACCACCGGTCCGAGGTGCGTGGCCTTGATTCGTTCCCGAACGGCGGCGCCCTGGTGGTGTCGAACCATTCCGGTGGACTGTTCGCGATGGACGTCCCGGTCTTCGCCACCGGCTTCTACGACAAGTTCGGCTACGAGCGTCCGGTCTACACCTTGAGCCACGACCTGATCTTCACCGGCTTCACCGCCGACTTCTTCCGTAAGACCGGGTTCATCCCGGCCAACCACTCCAATGCCGACGAGGCGCTGCGCTCCGGTGGTGTGGTGGTGGTCTTCCCCGGCGGCGACTACGACGTCTATCGGCCGACGTTGCAGGAGAACAAGATCGACTTCGGCGGCCGTAAGGGCTACATCCGGGCCGCGATCAACGCCGGGGTGCCGCTGGTGCCGACTGTGGGGATCGGCGGTCAGGAAAGCCAGCTCTATCTCTCACGGGGCACCGGGCTGGCCAAGGCGCTGCGGCTGGACAAGCTGCTGCGCGCCAAGATCCTGCCGATCTCGTTCGGCTTCCCGTTCGGACTGTCCGCGGTGCTGCCGGTCAACCTGCCGCTGCCCACCAAGATCGTCATGCAGGTGTGCGAGCCGATCGACATCGTCGCCGAGTTCGGCGAGGATCCCGACATCGACGTCGTCGACGCACATGTGCGCGCCGTCATGCAGGACGCGCTGGACAAGCTGGCGCGCGACCGCCGCCTCCCGATCCTGGGCTGAACGGCATGGCCCCGGGACCGTTCGACCGGCTCGCCCGGATCGGATCGATGCTGCAGACCTTCACCCGCGCCGGGCTGCTGGTGCCGCTACGACCCGACAAATATCTGCGGATCGCCGCGGCGGCAGCCCGTGAGGGCGGCACCACCACCACCGGGATCGCCATGGCGGCCCAACGGTGCGGTGACCGCCCGGCGATCATCGACGAGCGCGGCACCTTGACCTATACACAGCTTGACCGCCGCAGCGACGAGCTGGCCGCCGGCCTGCAGCGGCTGCCCGGCCGGACGCCGCAGGCTATCGCGCTGATGTGCCGCAATCACCGCGGCTTCATCGAGGCACTGGCCGCCACCAACCGGATCGGCGCCGACGTGCTGCTGCTCAACACCAGCTTCGCCGGGCCGGCGCTGGCCGAAGTGGTGGCCCGCGAAGATGTCGACCTGATCTTCTACGACGAGGAGTTCAGCGCGGCGGTGGATCTGGCCGTGCCGGTCGACTCCGGATGCGTCCGGGTGGTGAGCTGGGCCGACACCGAGATTCCCGGTCTGACAGTGGACGACCTGATCGAGGCCAATACCGGACGGCGCCCGACCAAACCGGACCGGACCGGCAGCCTGGTCATGCTCACCTCGGGAACCACCGGCACACCCAAGGGTGCCCGACGCTCCGGTCGCGGCGGTGGCGGTGTCGCCGACCTCGCCGCGATCTTCAACCGAATCCCTTGGCACACCGAGGAGACCGTCGTCATCGCGGCGCCGATGTTTCACGCCTGGGGGTTCTCCCAGCTGGCACTGGCGCTGACGATGGCCTGCACCGTCGCCACCCGACGCAAGTTCGACCCCGAGGCCACCCTGGCGCTCGTCGAGGAGAACCAAGCGGCCGGGTTATGCGTGGTGCCGGTCATGTTCGATCGCATCATGGCGTTGCCCGATGAGATTCGGGCTGAATACCCCTGCCGCTCACTGCGGTTCGCTACCGCCTCCGGCTCGCGAATGCGCCCGGAAGTGGTGACGGAGTTCATGGATCGCTTCGGCGAGGTGGTCTATAACAACTACAACGCAACCGAGGCCGGCATGATCGCGCTGGCCACCCCGGAAGACCTGCGCTACTCCCCCGACACCGCCGGCCGTCCGGCGCCGGGCACCGAGATCCGGATCCTCGACACCGATTTCGCCGAGGTGGCGGCCGGTGTCACCGGGCAGATTTTCGTGCGGAACTCCTCACAGTTCGACGGCTACACCGGCGGTGCCTCCAAGCAGTTCCACGACGGCTTCATGGCGTCGGGCGATCTGGGCTACTTCGATGAGACTGGAAGGCTTTTCGTGGTCGGCCGCGACGATGAGATGATCGTCTCCGGCGGCGAGAACGTCTACCCGATCGAGGCGGAGAAGGCGCTGACGAACCATGCCGCCGTCGCCGAGGCCGCGGTGATCGGTGTCGACGACGCCGACTACGGGCAGCGCCTGGTGGCCTTCGTGGTGTTGGAACCCGGCGCCTTCGCCGCACCCGACGAGCTAAAGCAGCATGTCCGGGACAATCTGGCCGGCTACAAGGTGCCGCGCGCCATCACCATTCTGGAGGCGTTGCCGCGCAACAACACCGGTAAAGTACTGCGCCGCGAGCTGCAGGAGTTGGCGGAGGCTGACTGAGTCCAGGACTCGCAGTTCTCGGTGTTATCACCACATCAACCCGCGAATCACCGCAGCCTGCGGAATGTCCTCCACCGCGATCAATCCCTTGGGCGCGCGGCAGATCCAGTCGACGGCGTTGAGCACCCGGGCCGCAGTGGAAATGCATCCCGCATCGGTCGCATCGAGTACCGGGTGGGAGACGTGCGTGTTGAGCTCGACGCGAGGGTCGCCTTCGATGACGACGCGGTGCACACCGCTTCGATTGTCGGGCGGGTAGTCCCAATCTGGCGCAGCGGCGTTCGTGAGCCTATTGATGTGTTCCATGGTGATTACCGGAACACCGTCACGCACACCTTCAACGGCGAACCGTGCCGCAGCCATCTGCCCGGGTTCCACTGTGGCCATCTTGCATTCGATCCGCCTGTCGGTATACCACGGTTCGGTACGCTGACGGACTTCGTCGAGTTCCACTCCCAGCTGCTCGGCAAGATTGCGAACAGGACCACCCCACATCGTCGCAATGACACCGGGCAGGAAAAGCATGGGTGTGTCGTCGTCGGCAGTCATGCCGAAACCCATTGATTTCCCGGTGAACTCGTAGTCGTCATAGTTCGCGTAGTCGAAAATCTCCTGAACAGTGACCGACGTGGCGCGGGTGACCAGGCTCAGCGCGCTGTGCACTTCGGTGTCCCCCGAGTACCCCGGGTCGATGCCGTTCACATACAGGGATGCGTTACCCGCCTCACACGCCTGCTCCAGCGGCACCCGTAGCCAGTCGTCGGCCTGGCGCGGCGCCACCAGCCACACCATCGAGGTGGCGGCGACATTGATACCCGCCGCGAGAAACCTCGACATCTGTTCGAGGGCTTCCATCGGCCGGGTTTCGCCTTGAGCGGTGTAGACAACGCAGTCCGGTTTGAGCGCTATCAGCGCGTCGATGTCATCGGTGGCGGTGATGCCGGTCGGCTCGCTCAGGCCGCACAGTTCGACGGCGTCGCGTCCGATCTTGGTTGGGCTTGCGGCATGTACACCCACCAGCTCCAGATCCGGGCGCCCGATGATCGCTCGCAAGGAATGGCGCCCGACATTGCCGGTGGAGAACTGGACTACCCTGCGCATCTGTCATCCATCCGGTCTAGTAGTCGGGAATCGGGAGTGGCGAGTTGTTGGAGTCGATGCCACCGTCTACATGGAAGATCGCGTTGGTGGCGTAGCAGTCGCGGGTGGACAGGTACACACAGAGGCGTCCGAGGTCCTCGACGTTGCCCAGCCGATGCAACGGCGTGCCCTCGTTCATCTTCTCCAGTGATCCTGGCATCAAGTCCAGGCTGCCCTGCAGGCCGTCGGTGGCGAATGAGCCCAAGGCTATCGCGTTCACACGGATCTTTGGTGCCAACTCTTGCGCCATTGCACGGGTGAGCGATTCGAGCCCGCCCTTGGCCACGCAGTAGGCGGTTAGCGCCCGGATGCCGAAACGCGCTGAGCCCGAGGAGATATTGACGATGGATCCGTGCCCGGCCTCGAGCATGTGCGGTGCTACCAGCTGGCTCATGATGAATGCAGACGTGACGCACCAGTCGAACGTGTGCCTGAAGTCTTCGTCGGTGATGTCGAGAAATCGCGCATAGGTGGAGCCGCCAACGTTATTGATGAGAATATCGATGCGCCCCAACCGTTCCATGGTGGTGCCGACGACGCGCTCACCATCCGCACGGCTCATCGCATCGGCGACCAGCGCCAGGCCCTTACCACCGGCGTGTTCGATGCCCTTGATCGTTCCCACTATGTCGGCTTCGGTACGCGCGGTGCCGACTACCGTTGCGCCTGCCTCTGCCAAGACTCTGGCGATACCCTGCCCGACGCCTTTACCTGCGCCGGTGACGATGGCCACCCGTCCGCTCAAATCGAACTGTTCAAGCGCCATGCGCACCTCCTCGGCGAACCGATGTCACGTCGCTCATCTAACTTATGTCGTTGACTTAAGTCAACGGCAACCCTGCAATGCAGTGGTAGCGATACAGTCGTCGTCATGAGGCGAAGGCTCCTCGATGATTCAGGTCAGACGAAGAGGAACGAAGATGGCGGTGACCGACGGGGTGTCTACGCGCGAGGCCAAGCGGCTGCAAACGCGGGAGCGCCTGCTGGGTGCGGCGATCGCAGAGTTCAAGCGGTCGGGAATGGCCGAGGCCGATGTCGGCGCCATCGTGGCCGCGGCCGGCGTCGCTCATGGGACATTCTTCTTCCACTTCCCGACCAAGGAGCATGTGCTCCTCGAACTCGAGCGCCGCGAGGAGGAGCGCATAGTCAAGCAGTTGGCCCAGTTCTTGAAGGCGCCGCGCGAACTGTCAGACGTCTTCAACGAGGCGGTACGGTTGGTGACGGGATTGGAGCGCCGACTGGGTGACTCACTCTTCAAAGACTTCTTGGCCCTACACTTCTCCCAAACCCGCCCGCCTGCCGAGGGCGTCGATGACCACCCGGTGATCGTTCTGGTCGCCGATCAGATCCAGCGGGCTCAAGACCGTGGTGACACGGATCCTGAAGTCACTCCGATGAACAGCGCGGTGTTCTTCCTGCTGGGTCTGTACGCACTTCTGATCACCACGCACGACTGGCCGACACGTCGCGAATTGGTTGACGACTACGTGGCGCGGACGTGCAGGAGCATGGAACGGCCGCGCTCACGGTGATGTCCCGTCCTTGACAAACCCGGCCTCGATGACTTAAGTCAGCTAAGCGGCGTTTGGAGTGGACCCGCGTCCGCCGGTTCGGCGCACTCCGGTCGGCCACCGTGGGAGGGAATCTTGAACCTGCCAAACCTGAAGCCCCGCACTGTCGGCGCCCCGCGCGAGGGCATCTCGTTGGCCGACCACATGGAGGAGTCGCGGCTCGCGCAACGAGAAGCCGACAAATGGCTGATCTCGGGCAGCTTGTTGATCGGCACGGCGGCCCTGGGGGTCTTCGGCCTTCCGCTGTTCCTGCGCGGTGTCTGGCTGCTGCGACGGGCCCAGCGCGACGGACTCTCGGTGCGACCCATGATCGTCACCCTGATCGGCTACCTGGTCATCATCGATTCGGCGATCAACACGGTGGGCTGGGCGCTCGACACGGTTGCCGGTCACACCCTGCTGGCGCGCGTCCTCCTCAACGGATGGGGAAACATGTTCGACGCCGGCTACTTCTGGCATTTCAACGAGCTATGGCTCGGTGGCGCGGCGGGGCCCGGCGAGAAGGCGTTGGAGGTGGCTCTGATCGTCACGGTCTTCACCATGCGCATCGCCGCGGGGATCGGGTTCCTGCAGATGAAGAGGTGGGGCCAGCAGTGGATGATCGTCACCTGCTGGATGGGCGTGGTGATCTGGGTCGTCTACGTGTTCAACATGACCATGTTCGCCGACGTGCGTTTCGCCGGCGTCGTCTTGCCGGTGGTCGGCTGGTGGCTCTACGACATCTTCTACATCACGCCGTTCCTCGCGATTCCGTATCTTCACACGGTCAATCGCGAAATCTTCTCCGACTGAGCGACGACACCTGCTCCTGCGGAGCCATATTATCAATGACTACTCTCATTGACTTGCCTCAGTAACCGAAGTTCTAAATCTTCCAAACATGCTGTCCGGCGTGCCATTACCGGTGGTTCTGCCTCATTCTCTGCAGTACGAGTCGACAGTTCCATTGACTTGTGTCAGTCTTTGCGCTACAAACAGTGCTCATGACGCCCCGGGTCCGACCTTCCGCGCGGGTGACGCGTCGGCTGCAGACGCGTCAGCGGATCCTGGGCGCGGCGATCGCCGAGTTCAAGCGCACGGGCATGGCCGCTGCTGATGTGGCGGCAATCGTGGCCGCCGCGGGGGTCGCGCACGGCACGTTCTACTTTCACTTCCCCACCAGGGAGCACGTGCTGCTCGAGTTGGAGGCCCGCGAGGAAGCCCGCATCGCGGCCAAGTTCGCCCGGTTCGCAGCGGAGAGCCACGACCTGGAGACGACGCTGGGCGAGGTCGTCCGGCTCGTGCTGGGCCTAGAGCAACTCCTCGGGCCGATGCTCTTCAAAGAACTTCTGGCGCAGCACTTCTCGCCTTCACGCCCGGAGCCCGACGACTGGACCGACCATCCCGTGATCGTTCAATTGGTCCGGGAGATCGAACGGGCCCGGGGAGACGGCGCAGTCCACCGGGAAGTCGACGCGTTCTACAGCGCGACGTTCTTCCTGCTCGGCATTTACGGAGTGCTGACCACAACCGACGATCCCGGCACTCGCGACACGATGCTGAGCAAGCTGGTCGCCACGGCTCTGCGCGGCCTGGAGGCCCGATGAATTCACCACGTCTGCACAACCCAACGATAGGGAGGTCCGGCAATGGCCTGGGTCTGGGAGATACTTCGATACGTCGCAGCATGGGGAGGCACCGGGCTGGTCATCTGGTTCTGGTACTGGATGTTCTCCAACATCGGCACGTTCTGAGCGACATGCCAGATTCGTCCCACCGGGAGCGCTGCGGTGGCTGAGCTGTTGGATGCGCACGCCATGGCGATCGAGCGCAGTTGCGCCGTGACGGCTGTCGCCTTGAGCGGGCAGCGTCGCGAGGGTGTGCGCCTGGTGACCGGCGACAGGCGTGAGTTCAGCTTGAACTCGGCGCTGGATTTCGTGCATGTGCCATACCCGCCACTCGGGCAGGACTGGAACCGCAGGACATTGACATGCGGTGTTGCGGTGCAGTGTTCGCCGTCGAAGGAACGCCTGGTCAGCTACCGGCTTAACGAGCTTTCAGCACGCGAGCTGAACGCGCTCACCGTCATCGAAGGCGGCGTGGCCATGGGATGGATCGGCTCGAGCTGGCCGGGGTTACTGCCGGAGCTACGGCGAGCCCTGCCCGGCATCGAGATCACGTGCGGGGACATGGAAGCTGCCGAAATGCTCAATCGTGCAGTTGCGTTGGCGCGCACGGGTCTGCCGCTGGGCGCCCATCCCCTGTTGGGCCGTTTGCCGCTGGCGTACACGCTGCCGCAGGGGATCTCCGACAAGCTGCGGCGCAGCTTCGGCAGGATGCCGTGGACAACAACACAGAAGCGGCTGCCACGCCCGCACTCGGTACCGGTCGGCGGCGACGGCGGCGTCCGCAACCCCAACCTTCCGCCGCCGAGCCGGCCCCAGGACAACGACCTCGACATCACTCCTGACCATCGCCCGGGTATCCCGTACCCGGAGTGGAACGAGTGGACCAAAAGGTTCATGCCGGACCACGTCGCCGTCCTCGAGCGGACCCACACCAGCCGCACGCGCCAGCCGCTGTCGGGATCCACCGACCTCCGGCAATGGTTTCAGGAACACACCCATCGCGCGATGAAGAACCGCCTCGAAGACGGCTCCGATCTGGACGTCGAACAATATGTCAGCCATTACCTGGAGTGCGCGACCGGCGAGGCGATGGAGCCGCGCATCTTCCGCGAACTGCTGCCCAGCTCCCGCGACGTCACCACGGCACTACTCCTCGACGGGAGCTCGTCGTTGGGGGTGCACGGCGGCCGGATATTCACGCTGGAGTTGGCCTGCGCGGACGCGCTTTCGCAGGCGATGACGTTGGCTCGCGAACGCCACGGCATCTTTGTGTTCACCGGCAACACCCGACACCGGGTCGAGGTGGGCTGCCTCAAGGATTTCGAGGAGCGTCGGTTCGTACCGCCGAGCCGACTGGGCTTGGCCACCGGCGGCTACACCCGTCTCGGGGCGCCGCTGCGCCATCTGACGAGTCGACTGTTGACGCAACCGTCGGAACGGCGCCTGCTGATCGTGATCGGTGACGGTCTGATCTCCGACGAAGGCTACGAGGGCCGCTACGCCTGGGCTGACGCCGCCCATGCAGTCGAGGAAGCCAACGATGCCGGCGTCTCCATGTACTACGTCGGTGTCGGTCCGACCCGGGTCGATCCGCTTCCGGAAGTCTTCGGACCCCGCCGGTCCCAACGCATTCGACGAATCGAAGAGCTCCCGCGCGTCCTTGCCCAAGTCCATCGTGAGCTCGTCGCAGCCTGACCACGAGAAGGAAAGAAAATGACCACCGATACCTATTACGCGAACGGCAACGAAGTTCAACTGTTCGAGCAGGCGTACCGCCAACGGCTCCCGGTGATGCTCACCGGCCCAACCGGATGCGGCAAAACCCGGTTGGTCGAACACCTGGGCTTACTACTGGCACGCCCGGTGGTCACCATCAGCTGCCATGACGACCTGACCAGCTCGGACCTCGTCGGCCGGTTCATGGTGACCGGCGGTGACGTGGTGTGGAACGACGGCCCGCTGACCAGGGCAGTGAAGGCCGGTGCGATCTGCTATCTCGACGAAGTCGTGGAGGCCCGCCATGATTCTCTGGCTGTCCTGCATTCGCTCACCGATCATCGTCGCGCTCTCTATCTGGATCGGGCCGGTGAAGTAGTCACGGCACCAGACGACTTCATGCTGGTGTGTTCCTACAACCCGGCCTACCGCAGCTCACTGAAGGAACTCAAGCCCTCCTTCCGGCAGCGTTTTGTCACGCTCCCGATGCGATACCTGCCGCCCGACCGCGAAGCCGAGGTCATCGTTGCCGAGGCGGGTATCGAGTTGGCGACGGCCGTGCGGCTTGTGCAGTGCGCCGCGGCCATCCGAACTGCAGACGAGGCCTTCCACTTCGAGCCGCCGTCCACCCGGGTGCTCGTCACCGCGGCCCAGTTGATCGCCGCGGGCGCAACCGAAATCGAGGCGGCCGAGGCCTGCATCCTTGCGCCACTGTCCACCGACGGGGCGATCACCGACGGCCTACGTGAAGTTGCCGTGGCCAGCCTGGCCGCGGCTGACAGCTCAAACACCCGATAGGAAAGGAGGCCGACCCCATGGACCAAGAGAAGAAACGCAAGAGGGCGCTCATCGTCTTCCAAATTTTCATTTACGGCTACCTGGTCACGATGTTCGGCATTCAGATGTACATGTCCTTCGCGCGCGGCTGGTGGCACCTGTGAACCTGCCGCTGTCGGGTCGTGTTTCGGGACGCGGACGAACAGCTTCCACGACCGGCAACGGGTCGGTCGGCCTCGAGGAACACCACGAGGAATCCCAACTGGCTCAGCGCCGGTCTGACAAGTGGATGATCGTCGGCGCCGCCTTAATGGGCATGTGGGCGCCCGGCCTCATCGGTTTCCCGATCTTCATGCGCGGGGTCTGGCTGCAACGCCAGGCGCTGCGCGCCGGCCTGTCGGTGCGGCCGATGATCGTCACCCTGATCGGTTACCTGGTCCTGATCGACGGAATGCTCAACAGCCTCGGCTGGGCGCTGGACATGGTCGGTAACCACACCCTGATCAATAGGGTGCTCATGATCAGCTGGGGCAACATGTTCGATGCCGGTTACTTCTGGCATTACAACGAGCTTTGGGTGGGCGGCTCCGCCGGCCCCGGCGAGAAGGGCTATGTAGTCGGGCTGATCATCACGGTGTTCTCCATGCGGGTCGCCGCAGCGATCGGATTTCTGCAGATGAAGCGCTGGGGCCACCAATGGATGATCATCACCTGCTGGATGGGCACGGTCATCTGGTGCGCATACGTTTTCAACATGACGATGTTCGCCGACGTGCGTTACGCCGGGGTCGTGTTCCCGGTCATCGGCTGGTGGCTGTACGACATCTTCTACATCACGCCGTTCCTCGCCATCCCATATCTGCACACGGTCAACCGTGAAATCTTCTCCGACTGAAAACGCCTGAAGGAGCACAACTGTGACAACTCCGTCTCCCACAGCGGACCAGGAAAAGGCTGACGACCTGCCTCCGGGGACTACGCCCTATTACGCCAACATGCACAAATGGATCAAACGCGCGGTTCTGGTGTGTCTGGTCGCCCTGGTTATCGAGGGCGCTTTCACGCTGCCGTTCATGGCGATCTACTACGGCTACCCCACACTGAGCCTCACCCAGGTCTGCAGTGAGCTGCTCAAGGTCCGCTACTCCGACGACACATTGGAGTGCAAGGTCCCCTACCCGCCGCTGGGACCGCCCGAGGGCGCTGAGGGCAAAGACACCGCTCAAGACGTGTGGGGCATCCAACCGATTCCGAAATACCACCGACTGGGGTTCCGGGAACTCGTGCGCATCCACGACGAGCGCGTCGCACGTCAAGCCGCCGAGCAACACGAAGCTGCACACCCATGACACAGGTGCCAGCGGCTCCCAAAAGTGCCGACGAACATGCCGAGAACTGGGATCTTCGCCATGAAGATTTCAACGACAACGACTTCCTCTACGACGTCTACTCGCTCATGCGGGAGAAGGCGCCGTTCGCCCACACCGACACACCGTTTCTCAGTGCCACGCCCGGCGGCGCATGGGTGGCCGTGCGCTACGAGGAGTGCTACAGAATCCTGCAGGATTGGCAGCACTTCTCCAGTGGCGCGACGCCGGAGGCAGCTGAACAGCTCGCCGGTGACCTGGTGATCACCCTTGACCCGCCGCGGCAGCAGAAGTTTCGCCAAGTCCTCAACCCGTACTTCTCGCCGGCGCGAATGAAAGCGTTACGAACGCAGATCAGAGCCGAAACCGACCGATTGATCGACACTTTCGTCGAGGTGGGCTCTGGCGACCTTGCAAGGGTAGCGTGGCAGCAGCCCGGCATTGTGCTGTTCAAGTACATGCTTGGTATGCCGGTCGACGACGTTCCGTTGTGCACCGAGTTGACCGACACCGCGCTCAACGGCGAGACCGAGCAAACCCGCATGACGGCCTGGGCAGGGCTGTATCAACATCTGCACAACGCCGTGACAGCGCGTTCCGGGCAGCCGGCCCAAGACGACATGATCGGCGTTCTTCTTGCCGCCGAGATCGACGGGGAAAAGCTGCCGTTCGAAAGTGTCGTTGCCAACGCGATGCTGCTGGTGCAGGCCGGTCTCGAAACGACGGCGAGCGTCATGTCGTTCGCGTTCCACTACCTCGCTACGCATACCGAGGAACGCGATCGCCTCATCAAGGAACCCGACCTCATGCCCAGGGCGGTTGAAGAGTTCATCCGATTCGGTGGATCAATCCATGGCATTCCCCGAACCGTGGCTGCCGAGGTCGAGCTGGCCGGCCAGTCCTTTTGTCCCGGCGAATCGGTGTTGGTCAACTACGCATCCGCGAACCGCGACGCCGAGATGTTTCCCGAGCCGGATCGCTGCATCCTCGACCGCCGGGAAAACCGGCACTTGGGCTTCGGGGCCGGTGTTCATCGCTGCGTCGGTTCAAACCTGGCGCGCCTCGAACTCCAGGTCGGCATCGAGCAGGCCCTGATGCGGATGCCCGACTTTGCGCTGGCCCCCGGCGCCGAGGCAGTGTTCCAGGGCAATTCGGTGACGCGCGGATATCGTCGCATTCCCGTCACGTTCACCGCGGCTGCGCGGTCGACCGCGGGTGACGATATGGCCGTGACGGGTTCAAGCCCGTGACCTATCGACTTGTTCAGTGGACAACCGGCAATGTCGGCAAACGGTCCGTGCGGGCGGTCGCCTTGAACCCGAATCTGGAACTCGTCGGGTGCTACGCGTGGTCGACGGACAAGGTCGGTCGCGATGCCGGGGAGCTGTGTGGCATCGAACCTCTGGGGGTGAGGGCGACCAACGACGTCGGCGCCCTGCTGGCTCTCAAACCCGACTGCGTGGTCTACAACCCGATGTTCGCCGACGTCGACGAGATGTGCCGGATCCTGGGCGCGGGCATCAATATCGTGTCCACGTCCGAGTTCGTAACGGGACACTTCTTCGGCGAGGGTCGCGAGCGCATCGCAACGGCATGCAAGCAGGGCGGCTCGACCATCTTCGGCAGTGGTATCAACCCGGGCTACATCCAGCTCTTCGCGATCGTTTCGGCCGGACTCTCGGAGCGGGTGGACAAGGTGTCCATCCTCGAAGCCATCGACACCACGATCTACAACTCACCCGCCACCGAAAAGCCCATGGGATTCGGGTATCCCATCGACCAGCCTGATCTGCAAGAGATCACCGCAAAGGGTTCGGCCATCTTCCGCGATGGCGTGTTGCTGGTCGCCGACGCGCTCGGAGCGCAACTCGACGAAGTGCGTTGCGACGTCCAGTACGCCCAGACCACCGAGGATCTACATCTGCCGGGCAACTGGACGATCGCCAAAGGCTGCGTCGCAGGCGTGGATGTCGGCTGGAAGGGAATCGTCGCCGGCCGGGAAGTGATCGAGATCCGTGGGCGGTGGCGCAAGGGCCAAACACTGGATCCGAACTGGGAATTGGACATGGGCTACACCATCGAGGTCCGGGGCACACCGACGATCAAGACCACGCTGAGCTTCCTGCCACCGCCAGACTTCGCCGGTGAGACGTTGGACGACTACATCATGCTGGGTTTGTCCCTCGTCGCGATGCCCGCGATCACCGCGATACCGGCGGTTGTCGCGGCGCCTCCCGGGGTCGCCACCTACAACGACCTGCCACTGCTACTTCCACGTGGAGTTCTTGCAACCAGATGAGCCCAGGAGAACTGATGCCGGACAGGACATATCGTGTCATCCAATGGATGACGGGGGACGTCGGTCAAGTCGGGATTCGACACTTCGTCGACAGCCCCGTGTTCGAACTCGTCGGCGTGCTGGTGCACACCCCCGAAAAGGTCGGTAAGGATGCCGGTGAGATCGCCGGCATCGCTCCCATCGGTGTCATCACCACCGACGACATCGAATCGATCGTGGCCACCGAGGCCGACTGCGTCTTCTACACGCCGGTGATCATGGACGTCGACACCGTGTGTCGACTACTGCGATCCGGTAAGAACGTCATCACAACCAGTGGCTTCTTCCATCCGACAGCGGACTTTCGTGAGCACGAAGCCAAGATCCGCGCCGCCTGCCGGGACGGCGAAACCTCGTTCCACGGCGGCGGAATTCACCCGGGCTACGCGGGCGACACACTGCCGCTCACGCTGGCCCGCGTGGTCAGCAAGATCGAGAAGATCCAAGTCTACGAAGTAGTCAACGTACTCACCGATGCACCGCTCGACCACATCGATTGGCTCGGGTTCGGCAAAGAGAAGGACACGTTTCTTTCTGAACCAACGATCTTAGGCCTGGGAGTGCCCTTCTTCGCGCAGTCGATGCACATGATTGCCGACGGTCTCGGCGTGACGATCGACGAGGTGACAGCGGATCTGAGGGCCGCTTCGGCAACCCAGGACATCACGCACGAGTTGGGAGTCATCCCGCGCGGGACGGTCGCCGCACAGCACCACGAGTGGACGGCCTGGGTCAACGGCAGTCCACTCATCGTCTTCCACGCGATCTATACGGCGGGTGGTCCCGACAGTCTCGAGCCGGGCTGGGATTGGGGAAGAACGCGGTACCGGATTGTCATCGAAGGCGATCCGCCATGCGAACTGACGCTCGAAGGCACCGCCAGGCCGGATGGAGAGATGGCTCACCCCGGCTACACCTGGACCGCGATGGGCGCCATCAACGCAATACCCGATGTGTGCGACGCCGCACCGGGCTGGGTCACTCATCTGGATCTCGGATTGGTTCGGCCGCGTGGCCTGGTGCGCAAATGAGCACCGAGGAGGAACCACCCCGACTTCATCATGTCGTGTTCGCCATAGCGCCCGAACGGCACGACGCGGCGGTGCAGATGTTCAGCGACCTGGGCTTCACATTCGAGAACGTCGAGCTGACCGAACTCGGTCTACATGTTCACCTGGACTGGAATCGAGGCATCGAGTTGATCAGCCCGCTACCAGGAGCAACCGCTTCAGTCGCGGCATCGGTGACCGAATTTCTCAGCAGCTGCGGCGATGGTGTCTACACCGTCGTGGTGCGGGTCGCGAAGGCCTCCGCGGCCGAAGCCGTTGCCGAGCGCTACGGCGGGACAACCCGTTTCCGCCAGGGCTTCTCCGGCGAGGGATCGTATCTCGACGAGATCGACTTGTCGGTGTGCGGGCTCCCGCTCACCTTTCTGGCGACCAACGTGCCGTGATCATGCATGCAGTGAAGGAGACGTATGACCATCGATACGGCTAAGCCAAGTGTCTTCGATGCGGGCCTGCCGACGCTCGACTACGACTTCACCGCGACCCCGCAGGAGATCTACCCTCAATTTCGGGCAGCGCAACAGGTTGCGCCGATTGCGCTGGGACCCGTGGGTCCTGAAATCTTGTCCTATGAGCTGGCCCGAACCGTTCTCGGCGACCCGCGATTCGGCATTCCTGCGGGCATCCACCTCAGCGCTCATGGCGTGACGTCGGGCGAGCTGTGGGACAGAGTGACCCGCAGCATCCTCTGCATGGATGGTGCCGAACACCGTCGGCTGCGTGGCCTCGTTTCACGGTCCTTCACTCCACGCGCGACTGCTCGGATGGATGACACCATCCACGCGGTCATCAATGAGCTCATCGATGGTGTCGCAGCGGATGGCTGTTGCGAATTCGTGGAAGCGATTGCGCGGCCTTACCCGGTCCCGGTCATCTGTGCGCTGCTCGGCGCTCCCCGTGAAGACTGGAGAGCGATTTCGAAGTGGGCGGAAGACATCTTCAAGGTGGTCAGCTTCGATATCAACCTCGTCGAAGAGGAGCCCACCGTGTTGCGGGCGTGGGACGCGTTCGACGACTACATCGACGACATGATCGCCCACCGGCGCAAGCAGTTGACGAACGATCTGCTCTCCGAGCTCATTCGCGCTGAGAACGACGGCGACCGGCTCAGTGCCGGCGAAGTGCGCATGCTGGCGTTCAGCATCCTGCTGGCCGGAACTGATACCACTCGAACTCAATTGGGTGCTTCCATGCAGGTTCTCTGTGACCACCCGGATCAGTTTGCGCTGCTTCGAGACCGCCCTGAGTTGGCAATGAACGCCGTCGAGGAGACGATGCGCCATTCACCATCGATGTGCAGCACAGTTCGCAGCGCCCTCGAGGATGTCACCATCGGTGAGTACACGTTTCCTGCCGGCACCTTTATCATCGTGAATACCTATGCGGCCAACCGTGATTCAACAATCTACGATGATCCGACTCGCTTCGATATCACCCGCAGTGACCCCCCGCCCATCTTGACGTTCGGCGGCGGTGCTCACTATTGCCTCGGAGCGAACCTTGCCAGGCGCGAACTGTCCGAAGCGCTCAAGATCCTCGCGCACCGGATGCCGAACCCTCGCGTGGCCGGACCGGCGCCCTGGCGGCCACTGCTGGGAATGAGCGGGCCGACCAGCCTGCCGATAGCGTTTGAAGCTGGCGTCTAGGCCGGCGCCATCGCCGTCTCGACGGCCGTGAGCTTCTCGGAAAGCCCTGCGGCACGGCGTATCGCAATGAACTCGTCGACCATCGCGGTACTCACCTCGTGCGGGTCGTCGACGGTGGCACCGTCGGACAAGACGGAGATGTTGAGCTGGTCCACGTAGCTCCACACGGTGATGTTCAGTCCGCTGCCGGCGGTCAACGGCCCCACCGAGTAGATCTCGGTGACCAGGGCGCCGCCGACCCGGCCGCGCTCCCGCGGGCCGGGCACGTTGGAGATGTTGAGGTTCAGCACCTTGTTCTGGCCGTCGCGGCTGGACAGCCACCGGAACAGTGACTCCGTCGACGCCGGCGGGAGGTACGCAGACCACCGGCTGATCAATTCCGGCCCGACCAGGTGGTGCGCCTCCTTGGCCAGATTGGCGGCCTCCCTGGCCTTTTGGATACGCGTCAGCACGTCGTCGACGTCGACGGGCAGCGCCACCAGCACCCCGGAGAACCGGTTGCCGGAGATCCGGTCGGGGGAGAAGTCGAAGCTCATCGGCACCGACGCCAGCAGCGGGTGATCCGCCTTCCCGTCGTGGTGCAGCAGCAGCGTCCGCAACGCGCCGGCCGAGATGGCCAGCACCAGGTCGTTGATCGTGACCCCCAGCTGCTTGCTGGTCGACTTGATGTCGGCCAGTGCGAGGGTGGCCGTGGCGAACCGGCGTTCCGGGGTGAGCATGTGGTTCATGAAGCTCGGTGGCGGCGTGAACGGCCGGGTCAGGTCGGCGGACAGTTTGCGGGTGCTGCGCCTGACCCGCCCGACACCGGCCGCGGTGTAGCCGATCGTGGCCGGTATCTTGCCCAGCTGCCGCAGGTGGTCGCGGAACGCCGAGCGCACCAGTTGGCCGCTGGTCGGGGCCGGATCGGTTTCGTAGGACTCCCGCTCGGACTGCGGGCCGGCCACCAGGTCCATGCCGCGGGCCATCAGGTTCGCCGATGCGATCCCGTCGGCGAGCGCGTGGTGGATCTTGCCGACCACCGCGATCCGGTTATTCGCCAGGCCCTGAATGAAGTACATCTCCCACAGTGGGCGGCTGCGGTCCAGTGGGGTGCTGGCGATCTCCCCGATGGCCTCATCGAGTTCGCGGCGGCCGCCCGGCGCAGGCAGCGACCACGGCCGGATGTGGTAGGTCAGATCGACCTCACAGTTCTCCCGCCACATCGGGTGGTGGATCTTGCCGGGGATGTCCACCAGCTGGTAGCGGAAAGGCTCCAGCTTGTAGAGCCGACTGTGGATCACCCGGCGGAACGCCGCGACGTCGAACCCGGACCGGTCGGCATCCAGCTCGATGATCGCGACCTTGAGGGTGTGCATGTGCACGTTCGGCGTCTCGCTGTAGAGCAGGACCGCGTCCCACCCGCTGAGGCGTTTCACCGCCGGTCACTTCCCATCCAGCGACCATACCGCTCACCGGCGGCCGACGGTGTTCAGATGACCTGTTTGCTGCCGATCGTGGTGCGGTCCCGGTGAATCTGGTTGAGGAACAAGCCGATTGCTGTGCTCACGGCACCGGTACGAGCTCCGTCGGTCATGTCGAAACCATGCCCTGCTCCGGGTAGCTCCAGGTACCCGACCTTGGAGCGCGACACCGCCCGCAACCGGTCGGCGAAGTCGCGGGCCTGTACCACCGGGATGACGGTGTCGGCGCTGCCGTGCACGACCATGAACGGAGGCGCCTCGGGATGCACCAGCGCGATCGGCGAGGCCTTCCGGTAGATGTCGCTGTGACGCCGGATCGACCTGCCGACCACGACCCGCTCCAGGAAGTCGACGAACGCGACCCGTTCCGGGGTGGACCGGTCCTGCCAGTCGTAACGGCCGTAGATGCCGATCACCGCGTCCACCGAGGTGTCGGCGCCCTCCGGTAGCCGGTCGGCGAATTCCCGATCGCCCCCCGCGCTGCCGGTCAGCCCGGCCAGTGCTGCCAGATGCCCGCCGGCCGAGGAACCGGCCACGGCGACGAAGTTGCGGTCACCCCCGTACTTGTCGACGTTGGCGTGTGCCCAGGCGATCGCGGTCTTGACGTCGATGATGTGGCGCGGCCAACGGTTATGCGGCGCGACCCGATAGTCGATGGACAGGCAGACCCAGCCCCGCTCGGCCAGATGCGACAGCAGCGCATAGCCCTGCAACGTCCGACTGCCGTGCACCCAGGCACCACCGGGGACGTAGATCAGCACCGGAGCCGGCGTCGTCGGCAGCTCCCGGGGCGCCCACACGTCGAGCACCTGAGCGGGATCGCTGCCATACCGCACGCCGGAGCGGTGGATGTGGCGGCGATGCTGCAGCGCCTTCCACACCGGCGGCGCCTGCTCCGGTTGGGGCCATTCGATGTCCAGATCGGCGGCGGTGACCACGCCGCGCAGCGCGGCCTGCGAGACCGCGCAGGTCTGCTCCCGCTCCTGCTTGCGGACGGTGGCGGCCCCCGGAGCCAGCCATGACTTGGCCGCGCTCGAGAGGAACTCCGGCATGTGGCGGGTACCCCACACCCCCATCGCAGTCATCCCGCCCAAGGGCTCCAGCCGTTTCCCGACCACCGGCAGGGAAGCTGAAGCGACGCTGAATGCGAGCAGGTAGTCCGCAGGTCGGGCGCGCTTCAGCCAGCGCAGCCGGCCGGTCAGGTTCCAACCGGTCTCCCGGGTCTGCTGTGCTGCAGTCATCGGGCGAGAGTACCGCGCTTACGCCGGCGTAAGCCGCAATCGGGCGGGTTGCCGATGGTAAAGATCCGGCACCGGCGATACTGAGTCGATGGTAAGCAGCGTGTTCCATCCAGACCTGCGCAGAGCCGCCCGATACCTCCCGCGTGGCGGGCTCGGGCCCCGGACACTGCCCGCCATCCGGGCGCTCTCCGGCCTGCAGGGCCGTCGTACGCCGAGCGGCATCGAGGTGCTGCCCCTGCCGTCGGGCGGCAGTTTGCGGGTGTATCGGCCCCGGAAGCCGCAGCATCGTTCCGTTGATCCGGCGCCCGCGCTGCTGTGGATCCACGGCGGTGGTTACGTCATCGGCACGGCCGCCCAAGATGACCGACTCTGCCGCCGGTTCAGCGACGAACTCGGCGTCACGGTGGGGTCGGTGGACTACCGGTTGGCACCGCAGAACCCCTACCCCGCCGGGTTGGAGGACTGCTGGGCGGGGCTGCTGCTGCTGGCCGGGCTGCCCGGAGTGGATCCGGCGCGGGTGGCGATAGGAGGGGCCAGCGCAGGCGGCGGGCTGGCCGCCGCCCTGGCGCAGCTGGCCGCCGACCGCGGCGAGGTCCAACCGGTGCTGCAGCTGCTGGTTTACCCGATGCTCGACGATCGCAGCGCGCAGCTGCCGGTCGATCGGGGCTATCGGTTGTGGAGCCCGCGGAGCAATCTTTTCGGCTGGACGTCATACCTGGGCGATGCGGATCCCGAGGTCGCGGTGCCGGCCCGACGGGCCGATCTGAGCGGCCTGGCGCCGGCCTGGATCGGGGTGGGCACCCTGGATCTGTTCCATGACGAAGATCTGGCCTACGCGGATCGGCTTCGTCAGGCCGGCGTGCCGTGCGAAGTCGAAACCGTCCCGGGTGCGTTCCACGGTTTCGATCTGCTATTGACCAAGGCGCCGGTCTCGCGGTCGTTCTTCGCCAGCCAGTGCGCCAGCCTGCGGACCGCCTTCACACCGAAGGGCTGATCAGGTGGCGAATCCCGGAGAACTGCGCGCGTTGCGCGGTGCGGTCGCCGAGTTGATGGCCAAACAGTCGGCCGACTCCGACATCTGGAGCGAGTTGGCCGCGATGGGCCTGCTGGGGTTGCTGGTGCCCGAGGAGTACGGCGGCGCCGGCGCCGGACCGGTCGAAGTGGGCGTGGTGGCCGAAGAACTGGGCCGGGTACTGTTCGCCGGGCCGTACTTGTCGACGGCGGTGCTCGCAGTGAATCTTCTTGCCGCCCTGGATGACCCGACACAGTGCGAGACCGTGCTGCCGGCGATCGCCACCGGGAGCACCCGGGTCGCGGTTGCTTTCGCCGAGGGCGGCGCGACCCGCCCGCCCGCCGAACCGGCGGTGTCGGCCCGCGGCGACGCGGCACCGCTGGTGACCGGCGAGAAGCGGTTCGTACTCGACGCCGACTCCGCCGACCTGCTCTATGTACTGGCCGCCGCCGACAACGGGCCCGGTGTTTTCGCCGTCGACCCGGCCGGCCCGGGTGTCGCCGTGGAACCGTCGACGACGGTCGATCAGTCCCGCCGGTTGTACGTCGTGCGCTTCACCGACGCGCCAGCAACCCTGGTGGGGGCGCCGGGCGGCGGCGTCGAGGCATTGACCGCGGCACTGGACCGCTCGGCGGTGGCGTTGCTCGGCGAGCAGGCCGGCGCGGCACGGCACGCCATGGAGATGGCCCGCGACTACGCGAAGACCCGCTACCAGTTCGGCCGGGCCATCGGCAGCTTCCAGGCCGTCAAGCACATGTGCGCCGACATGCTCTTGGAGGCCGAGTCCGCGGTGTCGGCAGCACGCCACGTCGCCGCGGCCGCCGCCGACCATTCAGCGGGCTGGCTCGCGGATCTCGCGCTGGCTCAAGCCTATTGCTCGGACGCCTTCGTCTTCGTGGGCGCCACCAACATTCAGGTGCACGGAGGTATCGGGTTCACCTGGGAGCATCCCGCCCACCGGTATCTGCGCCGGGCCCGCAGCGACGCCCAGCTGTTCGGTAGCCCGTCGTGGCACCGCGAGCGCTACCTGCGTGAGATCGGAGCTTGAGATGACGCTGACCGGCCCCGAAGACGACGCACTGCGCGCCGAAGTCCGGGATTGGCTGGCCGCCAACTGGTCACCCGGCACCGACCGGGCGACCTTCGCCACCGCTGTACTCGAAGCGGGATGGACCGCACCGAGCTGGGAAACCGACTGCTACGGGCGCGGCCTCACGGACCGTCAATCGCGGCTGGTGGCTGCTGAATTCGCCGCTGCGGGGGCGCCGGGCACCGGACACGACCGGGCTGACCTGTTCGCCTGCACGGTGCACGACCGCGGCTCCGACGAGCAGAAGCGCAGGCTGTTGCCCCCGGCACTGCGCGGGGAGACCAAGTCGTGCCTGCTCTACAGCGAACCCGGCGCGGGATCAGACCTGGCCGGCCTGCGCACCCGCGCCGAGCGCGACGGTGACGACTGGATCGTCAACGGCCAGAAGGTGTGGACGTCGTTCGCAACGACCGCCGACTACGGCATGCTGGTGGCGCGCACCGACCCGACCGTGCCCAAGCACAACGGAATCACCTTCTTTATGCTGCCGATGCGCCAGCCGGGCGTGGAGATCCGGCCGATCCATCAGATCACCGGCGAATCGGAGTTCAACGAGGTGTTCCTGACCGACGCCCGGGTGCCCGACGCCAACCGGATCGACGAACCGGGCGCCGGCTGGTCGGTGCTGCAGGTCGCGTTGGGCTACGAACGGCGGCTGATGGGCGACATCGCGCGCACTGCCCGCGGCCGACGCGAGAAGTCCGGCGGCCTGGTCGAACTGGCGCGCGACGCCGGCTGCCTCGACGACTCCCATATCCGCCAGCAGATCGCCCGCACGCAAGCGCTGTCCACGGTGAACCGGTGGAACAACCAGCGGGCCAAGACGAGTGCCGAGCGCGCCGAGGCTGCCACCCTGCTGGCGCTCGGCAAGATCGCGATGTCGCGGATCCTGCACGAGACCGCCCGGGTACAGACCGAGATCATCGGCGCCGAGTCGATGTTGAGCGGACCGGAGAACCCGGTCGGTGACGCGGTGACGTTCCGGGCGCTCAACGCCTACTTCACCTCGATCGGCGGGGGCACCGATCAGATTCAGCGCAATATCATCGGGGAGCGGGTGCTCGGGCTGCCCAAGGAGCCGGACCCCTATCGGGATGCCCCGTTCCGCGACCTGCCGCACTAACTTTTACGGTCAGTCCTGCTTCTGGCCCATCAGAATTGCAGCGCGGTGAAACGCCAGTCCAGCACCTGCCGTTCCGCGTCGTCGGCGACGCCGGCCGCATAGACCAGCGACCGCAACCCCAGAACGTTGTCGGTGGCGGATTCGACGTGTAGTTCGCTGTAGAGCGTGTCACCTTCATGAACCGGCCCGGTGTGGTCGCACGACTGCCAGCCCAGCACCGTGACCAGATTCGGCAGCAAACGGCAGGCCTGCGCCAGCGCCAGCCCGATGGTGTGTCCCCCGTAGACCAGTCGCTGACCCGCCACCCGCGAATCATGGTGCGTGGCAGCTATGTTGAGGGTCAGCCGCGCCAGCTCCGGCGCCGAGGTGACCACGTCGGCGCTGCTGGTCAGTACGGCACCTTTCACGCCGGCCTCGGCATGGCCGAAGTGCGGGCCGGGAACGCGCCGCCGGAACTCCTCGGCATCCCAGTGCGAGGTGACGTCGGCCGGCGCCGCGAGTCCGGTGCCGATGACGGACAGGTCGTCGGCGTGGCCGGTGTCGGGAGCATCGGGCGACAGCGGCAGCATCGCGCAACGGTAGAAGTCGAGGACCGGCCGGTCGACCTGGTCGATGGTGGTCACCCGCAGCGCCACCAGCCCGGTGGGCTCGCGGCCGGGTTTGGCCGAGTTCTGTTTCAGCCCCACGACTTCGGTGCGGGTGAACAGGGTGTCACCGATCACCGGGAACCGGAAGAAGGCCAAGCCGCGGTAGAACAGGTTGGCCTTGACGCGTTGGGTGACCACGGTGGACTGCCCGATCGCGACGTCGCAAACCAGCCCGGGGTGGGCCAGTGGCATCGTCGCCCCGGTGACCATCAGGGACAGCTCGGCATCCAACGGCAGCCGCAACCGGTCACCGAGGATCGCCTGGTGCAGCGCCGCGGTACCGGCCGTCAGCGTCATCGCCGGAGCCGCGTCGAAGACTCGGCCGACATGCAGTTCGTCGAAATAGGGCGCGCTGGTCATCGAAGAATCCTGACATACGGTGAAGCGATGAGCTCCGCGCTGACCGACGAAGAGTCGATCCTGGTCGAGACCGTCCGAGCGTTCGTCGACCGGGAGGTGAAGCCGACGGTTCGCGAGGTCGAGCACGCCAACACCTACCCGCAGGCCTGGATCGAGCAGATGAAACACCTGGGCATCTACGGTCTGGCCGTCCCCGAGGAATATGGGGGGACGCCGGTGTCCATGCCGTGCTACGTACTCGTCACCCAGGAGCTGGCCCGCGGCTGGATGAGTCTGGCCGGGGCGATGGGCGGGCACACCGTCGTCGCCAAACTGCTGACGTTGTTCGGCACCGACGAGCAGAAGCAACGGTATCTGCCCGCCATGGCGACCGGTGCGGTGCGGGCCACCATGGCGCTGACAGAACCGGGCGGCGGCAGCGACCTGCAGAACATCGCAACCACCGCGGTGCCTGCTGCCGATCCGGGCACCCTGGTGATCAACGGCTCCAAGACCTGGATTTCCAATGCCCGCCATTCCGGGCTGATCGCCTTGCTGGCCAAGACCGATCCAAAGGCCGCCCCGCGTCACAGCGGGATCTCAGTGCTGCTGGTGGACAACCCGAGCGCCGGATTGGCGGTGTCGCGGGACCTACCCAAGTTGGGCTACAAGGGCGTGGAGAGTTGTGAACTGAGCTTCGACGGCTGCCGGGTGCCGGCGGCGGCGGTGCTCGGAGAAGCACCCGGCGCCGGCTTCGCCCAGATGATGAAGGGCCTCGAGACCGGCCGTATCCAGGTGGCGGCGCGGGCGTTGGGGGTCGCGACCGCGGCCCTGGAGGATGCGTTGGCCTATGCGCAGCAGCGCGAGAGTTTCGGACAGCCGATCTGGAAACATCAAAGCGTCGGCAACTATCTGGCCGAGATGGCCACCAAGCTGACCGCCGCCCGCCAGCTCACCCGCTACGCCGCCGAACGCTACGACAGCGGCGAGCGTTGCGACATGGAAGCCGGGATGGCCAAGCTGTTCGCCTCCGAGGCTGCCATGGAGATCGCCCTGAACGCGGTGCGCATCCACGGCGGCTACGGCTACTCCACTGAGTACGACGTCGAACGCTACTTCCGGGACGCGCCGCTGATGATCGTCGGGGAGGGCACCAACGAGATCCAGCGCAATGTGATTGCCGCGCAACTGGTGGCCCGTGGCGGGATCTGATGGACTATTGAGCAATGGACACTAAGCGATACGGCTGGGCCGTGATCGGGGCGGGCCCGGCCGGTATCGCCGCGGTGGGTCGGCTGCTCGATCACGGTATCGCCGGAGATGAGATCGCCTGGATAGACCCCGAATTCGGCGCCGGTGATCTCGGCGCCAAGTGGCGGGCCGTCTCCAGCAACACCCAAGTCGGACTGTTTCTCGACTACTTGAATGCTTCTCCCTCGTTTCGATTCGGCCAAGCACCCCGGTTTCAGCTGAGCGCCATCGATCCGGAGCAGACCTGCCCACTCGGCATGATCGCCGAGCCTTTGGTGTGGATCTCGGAGCACCTGGGCGGCCAGGTGAGCCCGTTGCGCACGATGGCGAAGGAACTCTGGCTTCAGGACCGCCGGTGGATCGTGCGCACCGACCACGGGGACATCAGCTCGAAGAACGTGATCCTTGCGGTCGGCTCGGTACCCATGAAACTCAACTATCCCGGACTCGACGAGATCCCGATCGAAACAGCCCTCGACCCCGGCAGACTCGAGCAGCTCGCCCTCGACGGGGCAACCGTCGCGGTGTTCGGCTCGTCGCACTCATCGATGATCGCGCTGCCGAACCTCCTGGCGACCAAGCGCAATAGGGTGATCAACTTCTACCGAAGCCCACTCAAATACGCCGTATACCTTGATGATTGGATACTGTTCGACGACACCGGCCTCAAGGGCCAGGCGGCCCAATGGGCCCGGGAGAACATCGACGGGACATACCCTGATCGTTTGGAAAGGTGCTGGGTGAGCGGTCCCCAGTTCGGCGAGCGACTGCAGGAATGCACCCACGTCGTCTACACCGTGGGATTCGAACCCAGACGACTTCCGGTGACCCCGCAGTGGGGCCCGCTGAAATACGATGCCAGCAACGGGATTTTGGCACCCGGGCTGTTCGGTGTCGGCGTCGCGTTTCCCGAATACCGCGTCAATCCATTGGGATCCGGCGAGTACCGCGTCGGGCTGCACAAGTTCATGCAGTTTCTCGGCGATGCCCTGCCGTTGTGGCTGCGCTACAGCACGTAACTGGCGGTCACGGGGTCACGCCGAGTACTTGGCCGCCAACTCGTTCTTGTACAGCTTGCCGGTGTCGGTGCGGGGCAGTTGCGCCTCGAAGGAGATCGAACGCGGACATTTGTAGTGTGCCAACCGATCCCGCAACCAGACCAGCAGCTCGTCGGCGAAGGCGTCAGTCGCATCGGCCGGATCGACGGTCTGGACCACCGCCTTCACGCTCTGCCCCATATCGTCGTCCGGGATCCCGAACACCGCCGCATCCATCACCTTCGGGTGGGTGATCAACATGTTCTCGGCCTCCTGCGGGTAGATGTTCACCCCGCCCGAGATGATCATGTGGTGCCGACGGTCGGTGAGATACAGATAACCCTCCTCGTCGAGGTAGCCGACGTCGCCGACGGTGGCCCAGCCGCGGCTGTCGCGTGAATTAGCCGTCTTGTCAGGATCATTGAGGTATTCGAAGGTATTGCCGCCCTCGAAGTAGATCTCACCGGCCTCGCCCGCCGGCACTTCGTTGCCATCCTCGTCGAGGATGTGGACCGCGCCCATCATCGGCTTGCCGACCGAGCCGGGGTGCAGCAACCAGTCTTCCGCGCTGATCAACGTCGAGCCGTGTGCCTCGGAGGACGCGTAGTACTCGTCGACGATCGGCCCCCACCAATCGATCATCTGCTTCTTGATCTCCACCGGACAGGGAGCCGCTGCGTGCATCACCCGCTGCAGGCTGGAGACGTCGTATGAATCCCTGGTGGCTTCAGGAAGTTTCAGCATCCGCGTGAAATGGGCCGGAACGAATTGGGCGTGCGTGACCCGGTAGCGCTGGATGGCCTCCACGCAGCCTTCCGGATCGAACTTCTCCAGCACCACCGTGGTGATGCCGGCGGCCTGCGCGGTCATCGACCACACCGACGGAGCGGTGTGATACAGCGGCGCCGGGCTCAGGTAGACCGACTCGGGGGTCATCCAGACCGCTACCAGCATCGTCATCAGGCCGGGCGCCTCCGCGGGCGGTAGATGCGGCAGCGCGCGTTTGATGCCCTTGGGTCGCCCAGTAGTACCCGAGGAGTACTGCAGCAGGTCGCCCTCGATCTCGTCCTCGATCGGCGTACCGGGTTGATCGGCAACGCATTCCGGGTAACGCTGCCAGCCGTCCATGTCGTCATCGGCGATCAGCAGCAGGCTGGGCAGGCCGTTCGGCAGATGCTCGCCAAGATTCTCGCAGGTGTTGCGCAGCGCCGCCGAGCCGATGACTGCCTTGGCGGCGCTGTTGTCGATGATGTAGGCGACCTCAGGCGCGGTCAGGTGGGTGTTGATCGGCACGTAGTACAAGCCACTACGCCGCGCCGCCCACATGACCGCATGGATGTGCTCGTTGTTCTCCATGAGGATCGCGACGGTGTCGCCCTCGACCAGCCCGGCGCCGCGGAAGAAGTGCGCCAACCGGTTCGCCCGCGCCTCGAGCTCGTCGAAGGAGATGACGGTGCCGGACGGATGCAAGATGATGGCCGGCTTGCCGGCTCCCCCGTGGCCAGAGGTGTGTTCGCGGATCTGCATGCGCAGACTGTACCGCCGTCAAATTTGACGGGTGTCAAGTGGTCGTGTTGGCACCGCCGAGTGTGCGCAAATCCGGGGATTTTCCCGGCGTGTCGGCCGGGGACGCGCACCCTCGCGGGGAGGGCGGGCGGCTAGCCCAGGCGCTGCTTGAGGGCTTCGAACTCGTCACGCAGGCCGGTGGGCAGCTGGTCGCCGATGAACTCGAACCATTCCTCGATCAGCGGCAGCTCGGCACGCCACTCGTCGGCGTCGACGATCAGCGCCTGCTCCACGTCAGCGGGATCGGCGGCCAGTCCGGCGAGCTCCAGATCGGAGGCGTGCGGCACGGTGCCGATCGGCGTCGACTCGCCGGAGCCCTTGCCCTCGACCCGGTCGATGATCCACTTGAGCACCCGGCTGTTCTCACCGAAACCCGGCCACAGGAAGCGGCCGTCCTCGCCGCGGCGGAACCAGTTGACGAAGAACACCTTCGGCAGCTTCGACTCGTCAGAGTTCTTGCCGATGTCGATCCAGTGCTGCATGTAATGGCCGGCGTTGTAGCCGATGAACGGCAGCATCGCCATCGGGTCGCGGCGGACCTTGCCCACGGTGCCTTCGGCGGCGGCAGTCTGCTCGGAGCCCATCGTGGCGCCGATGAACACACCGTGCTGCCAGTCGCGTGCCTCGCTCACCAACGGAACGGTGGTCTTGCGGCGGGCACCGAACAGGATCGCCGAGATCGGCACGCCGGCCGGGTCGTCCCACTCGGGGGCCAGGATCGGACACTGCGACATCGGGGTGCAGTAGCGCGAGTTCGGGTGCGCGGCAGGGGTACCCGACTCGGGCGTCCAGTCGTTGCCCTTCCAGTCGGTGAGGTGCTCCGGGGTCTCCCCGTCGATGCCCTCCCACCAGATGTCGTTGTCGTCGGTGTGGGCGACGTTGGTGTAGATGGTGTTGCCGGCCTCGATGGTCTTCATCGCATTCGGGTTGGAGCTGTTGGAGGTTCCCGGCGCCACCCCGAAGAAGCCGGCCTCGGGATTCACCGCGTACAGCCGACCGTCCTTGCCGAATCGCATCCAGGCGATGTCGTCACCGAGGGTCTCGGCCCGCCAGCCCGGGATCGTGGGCTGGATCATCGCCAGGTTGGTCTTTCCACAGGCCGACGGGAAGGCGGCGGCAATGTAGTAGGCCTTGTCCTCGGGCGAGATCAGCTTGAGGATCAGCATGTGCTCGGCCAGCCAGCCCTCGTCGTGGGCCATCGCCGAGGCGATCCGCAGCGCGTAGCACTTCTTGCCCAGCAGCGCGTTGCCGCCGTAGCCGGAGCCGTAGCTCCAGATCTCCCGGGTCTCCGGGAAGTGGGTGATGTACTTGTCCTCGTTGCACGGCCACGGCACATCCTGCTCGCCCTCGGCCAGCGGCGCACCCACCGAGTGCAGGCCCTTGACGAAGGCGCCGTCGGTGCCGATCTTCTCCAGTGCCGCGGTACCCATCCGGGTCATGATCTTCATCGAGGTCACCACGTAGGGCGAGTCGGTGATCTCGATGCCGAGCTTCGGGTCCTGCGCACCCAGCGGTCCCATGCAGAACGGGATCACGTACATGGTGCGGCCGCGCATGCAGCCCCGGTACAGCTCCGTCATGGTGGCCCGCATCTCGTCGGGGTCCATCCAGTTGTTGGTGGGGCCGGCACCCTCCCTGGTCCGGGTGCAGATGAAGGTCCGGGACTCGACACGGGCGACGTCGGCGGGGTCAGAGACCGCGAGGTAGGAGTTGGGCTTCTTGTTCTCGTCCAGCTTGACCGCGGCACCGGAGTCCACCAACTGAGCCATCAGCCGGTTCCACTCCTCCTCGGAACCGTCGGACCATTCCACCCGGTCCGGCTGGGTGAGCTCGGCGACCTCTTGAACCCAGGCCAGCAACCCACGGTGTTTCGTCGGGGCGCTGTCCAGACCGGGGATGGTCGCTGAGGTCATTGAACTCTCCTGTTGTAACCTGTGTCACTTCGTGGCGTTGTCGCTGATATGCGCCGCTGTCCACCTCTTATACCTTCATTAGATAAGAGGTTACCGTGGATAACCGCGCGCGGCGAAACGGGCGTCGACCCGACTAGTCGTCGGCCGTCTGGGCGGTGCCCCCGGGACTGAATTCACCCAGTTCATGCGGCGGTCCCTGCTTCGCCTCTCCTCCGTCGAGCCTCACTGAACCGCCCAGTTCATGCGGCGGTCCCAGCTTCGCCTCTCCTCCGTCGAGCCTCACTGAACCGCCCAGTTCATGCGGCGGTCCCAGCTTCGCCTCTCCTCCGTCCAGCTCGGACTGCACCGCGGCCAGTCCTCGCCGTAACGTCGGCAGCTGCCGATCGCGCACCGCGGCGGCCCGAGCGGTCGCGGCGGCGTGCTCGCGAAGTTCCCGGTCCAGCCCGCTGACCCGGTCGGCTGCCCGCGCCGCCTCGGTCTCGTTGCGCTCGGCGAGTTCGGCGGTGAGCGCCGACTCGGCGGCCACCACTCGCAGGGCCACCAGCTCCTGCAGCGCGGAACGCAGCGCTGCAGTTGCGTCGCCGATCCAGCGATCAAGCACCGCCCGGTCGCGCAGCAACCCGCGGATGCGAACCACCCACACCGTGACCGCCACGCCGATGACGACGCACAGCGCCGCGCCGGCCGCGGTGAAACCCGGGGCCAGGTGAGCGAAGAGCCGACTCAGTGTCAACGCCACCCCCAGACCGAAGCCCGCACCGAGCAGCGTCATCAGCTGGGTCTCCAGGCGCCGAGATGCCAGCGCCGGCACGCCGGTCTCGATCTGCGGCGCCGGCTGGGTCACGCCGGTCGCCGCCGTTGCGTCCGCCGACAGGCCCGTCTCGTGGGCGAGGTCGGCCAAGTGCTCGGTGACACCCTGGTCGACCTCCGCCACGACCTCTTCCAGCCGGCCCCGCAGGTAGGCCTCGAACCCGGGCAACCGGCGCCGGGTCATACCCGCGGCATCCTCGGCGAGCTCGGCGCGCACCGAGGCGCAGCGCTTGCGGGCGAAATAAGACAACTGCACCCTGGCCTGGGCAATACGGCTGCGCAACGCGATCGCCCGCTCTGATTTCGACATCCGCCGCTGCCGCACCACCTCGTCGCGTTGCTCCTGCAGCAGCGTCACCCGGGCGCGCCGCCCTTCCGCGCGGGCGTCGCGGTCGATCCGATCTGCGTCGGTGCGCAACTGGAATTCCCAGGACCGCAACCGGTTCCGTCGCTGGACGTCACTGTCACCCAGTTGTTTGGCGAGTTCAGCGACTAGATCGTCCACCTGCGGCTCGCCCCGCTCGGGTTCCGCGGCTGCCCCCACCCACGCCACGTGGCGGTAGCGCGGCGCGTAGTCGGCAAGGGTTTCGCGGGCCGCCTGCTGCATCTCCCGCCACTGGCGATGCACGTCGATCTTGGACACCACACCGATCACCACGTCGGTGTGGGCGGCCGCGGCATCGAGCAGCGCACAGTCCGAGTCGGTCAGTGCCGCGGCCGCCGACACCACGAACACCACGGCGGCAGGCACCTCGCCCGGCGTCAGGCCGGCGGCTTCCACGACGGGCCACTGCGGCAGCTGGCCGGCCAGCGCCGATGCCACCGCGCTGACCCCGGCCAGCCAGGGCCCGGTCACCATGATCACGTCGCGGCGCCGCACGGCCGGCGGACGCGCCCCGGGAGCGATCTCGGCCACCAGAGCGTCCACCCCGGCGGTGGGGTCGTCGTCGGCCGGGTCTGGATCGGAGTCGGTCATGGCCGGCCCCTCCTCGCCGACCAGGACCGCAGCGACCCCCTGGCGATGTCGGCGGCGCAGGCGCGCTGGTCGGCGCCCACCGGCGCACTGCGGTAGGCGTGCCACCGGCGCGCCCGCTGCAGCGCCGGCTCGCCGGGCAGACATTGCTCTCGGACCGCGGCCGCCGCGGCGGCCATCCCCGCCGCCACCGTCGCGTCGCGGTTCACGAACTCATCGATGCGGCTGTCACCGACCGCCAATGCCTCCAGCCGGGCCGCCGCCTCCGACATCCGCCGGTGATGCACGCCGGCACCCAGCGAGCTCAGGTGCGCGACCACGTCGTCGACGCCGCTGAGCCGGCGCAGCAACATCCGGGCCTGCGGCACGGTGCCGCCCCGTCGCGCCAGCTCGAGCACCCGCTCGATCCCGGACAGGTCGAGGGTGGCGCAGAGCCGCTCACGTGCCTGCCGCGGCATCGGGTGCGGAGAACTGACGAAGTGGTCGACGGAGCTGAGGTCGGCGGGTTGCGCGGCGAGTCTGCCCAACGCCGCCCACAGCTCGTTGTCCAGGCGACCGTCCACCGCGGCGAGCGCGAACAACGCCGACATCGGTGCCGCGGCTGCCCCGGTGGCCGCCGCGACGTCGGCGACACCGCAACGCCCGGACAGGTCGGCCTTGTTCAGCAACACCAGCACCGGTCGAGACCGCGCCGCCCGCACCGCGGCAACGTTCTTCCGGTCCTCCGGTTTGACCGCTTCGGCAACGACATACACGGCGACGTCTGCCTCTGGGGCTTTCAGTTCGGGTCCGCGCACGATGCTCACCCCGGCGGCGGCCAGCGCCGCGGCGACGGTGCGCCGGCCCACCCCGCGTCGGCCGCATACCGCGACCTGTAGCGGCGCGGTGACGCCCGCGGCGATCACCGACAGCCGAGGGTCGGAGATCTCACCGGCCAGCCGGGTCAACTCATCGGCGAAGAGCTGGTGCCCCTGTGTCACGACCATGCCTCCCGCACCGCCCCATCGGCCCCTCCCATCGGGGTCATGGTGTCAGCTGCGCGGCCGAGACGCGAGTCACCGGCGGCTGCGACCTGCTGCGACAAGCGCGCCCCGCTTGCAACTGTTGGGTATCAATGTGGACCGCGCCGTGGGTACACATGAATCCATGGGCCACCATGGACTAATGCATGCGCAGCGCGACGTCGAGAATCCATCAGGCGTCCCTGACATCGAGGCACCCGCTCCACGCCGAGGCCGAAACTTCAGCGTCCGCTACCGGCACTCCGCACTCTCCACCGGCCAGCGCCAGACCTGGGATCGGCTCTGGCCCGAGCTGGGCGCGGACGTGGTGCCGCCGGACGGGCGCGGGCGCCCCGATCCGCTGGACCCGCGCCGCTGGTTCGGCCGCGACGCCCCGGTGGTGCTCGAGATCGGCTGCGGAGCCGGCACCTCCACGGTCGCGATGGCCCGGGCCGAACCGGATCTGGACGTGATCGCGGTCGAGGTCTACGAGCGCGGGCTGGCGCAGCTGCTGTGCGCGATCGAGCGAGAACAGCTGGGCAACATCCGGCTACTGCGCGGCGACGGCCTCGACGTGCTGGAACACCTGATCGCGCCAGAGTCGCTGATCGGGGTGCGGGTGTTCTTTCCCGACCCGTGGCCCAAGGCTCGCCACCACAAGCGCCGACTGCTGCAGCCGTCCACCATGGCCCTGATCGCCGATCGGCTGCAGCCGGGCGGGGTGCTGCATGCGGCAACCGACCATGCCGGCTACGCCGAGCAGATCGCCGAGTCCGGCGACGGCGAGCCGGGCCTGCGCCGGGTGACGGACCCCGGGGACCCCTCCAAGGGCACCGGCTTACCGATCTCGGTCGCCCGGCCCACCACCAAGTACGAGGCGAAGGGGCGCGACGCGGGCAGTGCCATCACCGAGTTGATCTGGGAGAAGCCGCTGTGAGCGGCGCCGTGGCGGAGGTCCCGGGCCGATCGACGGAAACCCCGGACGACCCGGCCGCCGACGGGGCGCCGGCCCGTCGGGTTCTGCTGGTGTGGGACGCCCCGAACCTGGACATGGGTCTGGGCGCGATCCTGGGCCGCCGCCCGACCGGGGTGGAGCGGCCCCGGTTCGACGCGTTGGGCCGCTGGCTGCTCAACCGGACCGCCGAGATCTCGGCGAATCACCCGCAGTGGTCGGTGGAGCCCGAGGCCACCGTGTTCACCAACATCGCGCCGGGCAGCGCCGACGTCGTCCGGCCGTGGGTGGAGGCGTTGCGTAACGTGGGTTTCGCGGTCTTCGCCAAGCCGAAGATCGACGAGGACAGCGACGTCGATTCCGACATGTTGGAACACATCGCCCTGCGGAAGGATCAGGGACTGGCGGCGGTGGCGGTGGCTTCCGCCGACGGACAGGCGTTCCGGGAGCCGCTGGAAGAACTGTGCCGGCTCGGCGTAACGGTCTCTGTGCTCGGATTTCGCGAACATGCCAGCTGGGCGCTAGCCTCGGATACCTTGGAGTTTGTCGACCTGGAAGACATTCCTGGTGTGTTCCGGGAGCGGCTGCCGCGGATCAGCCTGGATTCGCTGCCGGAGCAAGGGGCGTGGTTGCAGCCGTTCCGGCCGCTGAGCTCACTGCTGGCCTCGCGCGAGTAACAACTGGACAGCTTGAACAGGGACGCGCGGGTCCAAAAGATGTCTCAACAGACTTTAGTGAGGAGCGTATAGGTGTTCGCCTGGTGGGGTCGAACTGTATACCGCTACCGGTTCATCGTAATCGGCGTGATGGTGGCGCTCTGCTTGGGCGGTGGGGTCTACGGCATGAGTCTGGGCGACCACGTCACCCAGAGTGGCTTCTACGACGACGGCAGTCAGTCGGTCCAGGCATCGGTCCTCGGTGACGAGGTATACGGCCGGGACCGCACCAGCCACGTGGTGGCGGTCTTCACCGCCCCGAAGGGCGAGACCGTCGACGATAAACAGTGGTTCAACGGGATCAAAGACGGACTGAACAAGGTCAAGGCCGATCATCCAGACCAGGTCCTGAGCTGGGTCGGTTACTTCACCAATCCCGAAGCACTGGCCAACATGGCCGACCCGGAAAAGAAGCACGCGTTCGCGTCGATCCAGATCAAGGGCGACGACGACGACACCATCCTCAAGAACTTCCAGGCTGCCGAGCCCAGCTTGCAGAAGCTCGACGGCGGCACAGTCGAACTCGGCGGTCTGCAGCCGATCGCCAGCGCACTGACCGGGACCATTGCCAGCGACCAGCAGCGCATGGAGGTGCTCGCACTTCCGCTGGTGGCGGTGGTGCTGTTCTTCGTGTTCGGAGGGGTGATCGCCGCCAGCCTGCCGGTGATCGTCGGTGGTTTGAGTATCGCCGGGGCGACGGGCATCCTGCAGCTCACCACCCACTTCGGGCCGGTGCACTTCTTCGCCCAACCGGTGGTCTCGCTGATCGGCCTGGGTATCGCGATCGACTACGGGCTGTTCGTGGTGAGCCGGTTCCGCGAAGAGATCGCCGAGGGCTACGACACCGAGGCGGCGGTCCGGCGCTCGGTGATGACCGCTGGGCGCACGGTGGTGTTCTCGGCGGTGCTGATCATCGTCTCGTGCGCCAGCCTGCTGGTGCTGCCGCAGGGCTTCGTGCACTCGTTGACCTACGCGTTCTTCGCCGCAGTGGGGCTCGCGGCCCTGCTGTCGATCACCCTGCTGCCCGCCATCCTGGGCGTGCTGGGCACCAACGTCGACGCCCTCGGGGTCCGCACCCTCTACCGCATTCCGTTCTTGCGGGACTGGGAGTTCTCGAACCGGATCATCGGCTGGTTCGCGGAGAAGACCCAGAAGACCAAGACGCGCGAAGAAGTCGAGGCCGGCTTCTGGGGCAAGCTCGTCAACTTCGTGATGCAGCGACCGTTGGCGTTTGCGATCCCGATCGTGGTCGCGATGATCCTGCTGATCATCCCGCTGGGGAAATTGTCGTTCGGCGGGATGAGCGAGAAGTACCTGCCGCCGGACAACACCGCCCGGGTGGCACAGGAGCAGTTCGACGAGATTTTCCCCGGCTTCCGCACCGAGAAGCTGACCCTGGTGATCCAGAACACTGCCGACAAACCGGTCTCCGATCAGCAGGTCGCCGACATCCGCAACCGTGCCATGGCGATCAGCGGATTCGTCGAGCCGGACGACGACCCGGCCGAGATGTGGAAGGAGCGTCCATATCTGCCCGGAGCGTCCAAGGACAACTCGGTGCGGGTGATCGAGAACGGCTTGATCAACCGCAACGACGCGGCTCAGAAGATCAAGGCGCTGCGTGCCATGAGCGCACCCAAGGGCCTCACCGTGCTGGTCGGCGGTACCCCTGCGCTCGAGCAGGACAGCATCCACGCGATGGTCGACAAAGGGCCGCTGATGCTGGTGATCCTGCTGACCGCCACCACACTGCTGATGTTCCTGGCGTTCGGCTCACTGGTGCTGCCATTGAAGGCGGCGGTGATGAGCGCACTCACCATCGGGGCGACGATGGGCATTCTCACCTGGATGTTCGTCGACGGGCACGGCGCCGGGCTGCTGAACTTCACTCCGACACCACTGATGGTGGTGGTGATCGCACTGGTCGTCGCGGTGGGCTGGGGTCTGGCCACCGACTACGAGGTGTTCCTGGTCTCCCGGATGGTGGAGGCCCGGGAATCCGGGATGTCCACCACCGAGGCGATCCGGATCGGTACGGCGACCACCGGCCGACTGATCACCGCGGCCGCGCTGATCCTCGCGGTCGTCGCCGCGTCGTTCGTCTTCTCCGACCTGGTGATGATGAAGTACCTGGCGTTCGGTCTGATGGCCGCGCTGCTGCTGGACGCCACCGTGATCCGGATGTTCCTGGTGCCGTCGGTGATGAAGCTGCTCGGCGACGATTGCTGGTGGGCGCCGCGCTGGATGAAGCGTCTCCAGAACCGGATCGGGCTGGGCGAGATCCGGCTGCCCGATGAACGACGGAAGGTGACCCGCCGATTCGCGGCCGCCGCGGCCGCGCCGACTCCGGCCGGTGCCGCCGCCCTGCGCCCGACCCACGACCCCACTCACCCGGCTCCGGGCGGGTCCGTCCAGCCCCGCTCTGCGGCCACCGAACAATTGCCGACCCGGCCGGTGACCGGCAACCCGTCGAGCGCCCGGACCAGCCGGATCAACGCCGGTCCCCCTGAGGCCCCGACCACCCGCTTCTCCGCGGCCGAGGCCGTGACCGAGCGGGTGGAGGCACCCAGCAAAGACTCCCCAGGCCCGGACGCGCCCGATCGCGAGATCGAGTCATGGCTCGGCGAACTGCGCGGCGGGCGTGGTGTGGCGTCGTCGCGGCGGGGCGGACCGGACGCCCCGGCGTCCCAGCCCGCCGAGAACGCCGAGAACGCCCCCACCACCGCCATCCCGGTTCAGGGTTCCCAAGGCACCCCCCCGAGTCCGCCCGACCCGGACAACCCGGTGACCGAGAAGTTCGCCGCTCCCAGTGACAAGGGCGACAAGGGCGATAAGGCCGGCGACAATCCGCAGCGCCGCGGTGCTGCCGGTGGTCTCAGTGCTGCGGAGCTGCTGCGTCGGGAGGGTCGGTACTGATCGTCACGGCCGGTGGGTCTGACGAGGCGGTATCTGACAAACCGTCGTCGGACAAGCTGTCGTCCGACGAGCCGACCAGTACCCGCACCGCCCGGTCGATGAAGGCGATCAACGGGACGGCCAGCAGCGCGCCGACAATGCCGGCCAGAATTCCTCCGGTGGAGATCCCCAGCACCACCGCCAGCGGGTGGATCGAGACCGCGCGACCCATCACCAACGGCTGCAGCACATGGGCTTCCAGTTGGTTGACCGCGATGATCAGGCCCAAGGTGACCAACCCGTAGATCCAGCCCTTGGCTATCAGTGCGACGAGCACCGCCAGCAGTCCGGTGAGCACCGCACCGACCAACGGGATGAAGGCTCCCAGGAAAACCAGGGAAGCCAGCGGCAGCGCCAACGGCACGGCCATGATTACCAGACCGACACCGATTCCGACGGCGTCGACCAGCGCCACCAGGAAGGTGGCCCGGATGTAGCCGATCAGCGATTCGAAGCCCGCGACGCCGGCCACGTGCACCTTGGCCCGCACGCTGCTGGGGAAGAACTTGACGGTGAACTGCCAGATATTGCGGCCACCGTAGAGGAAGAAGATCAGCGTGAACAGCACGACGAACGCGCCGGTGAAGATTTTGGTGATGATCTCGGCCGTCGACAGCGCGCCGCTGGTCAGCTTGGCCTGGTTGTTGCGCAGTCCGTTGACCACCGTGTCGCCGGCGCTGTCAATCTGATCCCTGCTCAGGTGCAGCGGGCCTTCGATCAGCCACCGCTGGGTCGAGTTGACCACCTGGGTGACCTGCTCCACCAGCCCGGGCACACCGTCGATGAACTGGTCGACCACGAAGCTCAGCAGTCCGGCGAGCACCGCCACCCCACCGAGCAGCAACAGGAACACCGCTAGGCCGCGCGGCACGCCGCGCCGGTCCAGCCAGTCCACGCCGGGCAGCAGCAACGCCGACATCATCATTGCCAGCGCCACCGGGACGACGATCACCTCGAGCCGCCGGGCGATCAGCAACACCACCAGCGCCGCGGCGAACAACACCAGCAGACGCCAGGCCCACGCCGCCGCCTTGCGCACGGTCGGATGTACGGATTCGTCTGCGCTGGCTGACATTCCGGTAGCGTAACGATGCCGCAGCGGGACCACATCGAGTACCCGAATATCGATGTTGCGCGGCTAACCTTTGATTTCGTGTCCCACGACGTAATCGGTGTCCCGCCCCGGGCCCCGCAACGTCCTTCCGGTGCCTACCGGTGGGTGCGTCCGGTGATCTTCGGTCTGGTCGCGGTAGTGCTGACCGTCGAGGTCGTGCTGGTGCGAGAGCAGCTTGCCACCGCGTGGGGCAGCCTGTGGCGCGCCGACGGACGCTGGTTGTTCGGCGCGGTCCTGGCGGCGGCGGCGTCCATGCACAGCTTCGCCCAGATCCAGCGCACCCTGCTGGGCTCGGCCGGGGTGCACGTCACCCAGTGGCGTTCCGAGGCCGCCTTTTACGCCGCCAACTCGCTGAGCACCACGCTGCCCGGCGGGCCGGTCCTGTCGACGACCTTCCTGTACCGGCAACAGCGGCGCTGGGGAGCTTCGCCGGTGGTGGCGTCGTGGCAGCTGGTGATGTCAGGGGTGCTGCAGGCCGTGGGGCTGGTGCTGCTGGGGCTGGGTGGCGCGTTTCTGCTCGGTGCGCGCAGCAATCCGTTCTCCCTGCTGTTCACCCTCGGCGGCTTCGTCGCGCTGCTGCTGCTGGCCCAGGCAGTCGCGTCGCGGCCGGAGTTGATCGACGGTATCGGCGTCCGCGTGCTCTCCTGCGCCAACTCGCTGCGCGATAAGCCCGCCGACACCGGGCTGGCGACCTGGCGCCGAATGCTGGAACAACTCGAGTCGGTCAGCCTGGGGCGCCGGGATCTGTCGACGGCATTCGGCTGGTCATTGTTCAACTGGGTCGCCGACGTCGCCTGCCTGGCGTGCGCGGCCTATGCAGCCGGCGGGCGGGCGTCGGTGGCCGGGTTGACGGTCGCCTATGCCGCCGCCCGTGCCGCGGGAACAATCCCGCTGATGCCGGGCGGGCTGCTGGTCGTCGAGGCCGTGTTGGTGCCAGGCCTGGTTTCCAGCGGCTTGAGCTGGCCGGACGCCATCTCCGCGGTGTTGGTCTACCGGATGATCAGCTGGCTGCTCGTCGGCGCCGTCGGCTGGGTGGTGTTCTTCTTCGCCTTCCGCACCGAGAACACGGCCGGCTGCGACAGCGCGGGTTGCGCTACCCCCGCTAGCGAACCGCCACCGGCTGAGTCACGGCCCCGGCGGGAGGCCCACTCACCGGCAGGCCTCCGCTCGACAGACCGCCGGGCAGGCCGCCGGGCAGGCCACCGGGCAGACCGCCCTGGGCCTGTGCGGCCTGCAGCAGCCCGAGCACCTGCGGCAGGCTGACCGCCAGCTTGCACTGGTCGTTCACCTCCGTCACCGGCGCGGTGATCTTGGCCAGGTCGTCGCCGACCTTCGGGTTGGCGTCGAAGTAGCTCTTGAGATTCGCCAGCGTCTGCGGTCCGGGTTGCTGCTGCAGTGCCCCCGTGAGCACCTGGTTGGTGTCCGGGTGTGAGTCGAGGTAGTCGCCGGTCGAGGTGACCGCCTTGCCCACCGTGCGGGCCAGCTCGCTGGCCACGCAGGGATCCTTGGACGCGGTTGCCGACGGCGCCGACGGGACCGCCAGCAGGGCAACGGTGACCGCACCTCCCACGGCGGTGGCGATCGCGACGCCGGTCAGGCTGCGCCGCAGAGCGGCACGGGTGGTGTTCACGAATTCTCCTAACGACTGGCGAGATTCCCGGTCGGTTCCGCCACATTGCGGAGACACTCGGGTGTTTTGGTATGACGGGAGGTCTCCCGGCAGCAGCCGCACGATCCGACGGTGCCGTCGTCGCCGGATCTCTTGCTCGCGGAACTGCACCGCTCGCCGAATCCGGCGGGACCCGTGCGTCATCCTGTCAGCATCCGCTGACCGTCGCCACCCGAGCGCACGTCAGCCTGGTCACAGTGCGGTTCCCGGACGGCATCAGAGCAGCTCAGGGGCGGCGAGAAACCGACAGCGCGACAGCTCGCTGCGGTAGGCTCGCAGCACGCGACGCACCGGTGCGGGCGAGAGCGGGGAGAGTCGAAATCCAGCAGTTCATGATGCGCTTCAGCAGCAACCTGCGCAGATTCCGCTGGGTGGTCTTCACAGGGTGGCTACTGGCTGTCATTCCCGCGCTCTACCTGGCCGCCACCCAGTCCGGTCACCTCACCGGCGGGGGCTTCGAGGTCGAGGGATCGCAGTCGCTGCACGTGCAGTATCAACTCGAGGATCACTTCCCCGACCAGGGCGCGTCGCCGCTGGCCCTGGTGGCCGCACCTCGCGCCGACGCCACCTACCAGGACATGCAGCACGCGGTCGCCTTGCTGCAGCGCGTCGGCGGCGAGGCGTCCAACGTCACGGTGATTCCCGACAAGACCCAGCCGCCGCCGCGGCCCGACCGGCCTTATGTGGTGTCACTGCGGGTGGACTTCAACAACACCGGGGCGGTCGACGTCGCCAAGAAGCTGCGGACCAAGCTGGGGGTGGCAGGCGAGCAACCCGGCCGGATCGAGAACGGCTCGGTGAACCTGTACGTGATCGGGCAGGGCGCGCTGGGCGCCGCGGCATCGGCGAAGACCAAGCAGGACATCGCGGCGGCCGAACAGTGGAACATGCCGATCGTGCTGATCGTGTTGCTGGCGGTGTTCGGCTCCCTGGCGGCCGCCGCCATCCCGCTGGCGCTCGGGATCGGCACGGTGATCGTCACCATGGGGCTGGTCTATCTGCTGTCGATGTTCACCGCGATGTCGGTGTTCGTCACATCGACGGTGTCGATGTTCGGGATCGCGCTGGCTATCGACTACTCGCTTTTCATCCTGATGCGCTACCGCGAAGAACTGCGGGCCGGCCGCCAGCCGCAGGAGGCCGTCGACGCGGCGATGGCGACGTCCGGGCTGGCAGTGGTGCTGTCCGGACTGACTGTGGTGGCCTCGCTGACCGGAATTTATCTGATCAATACCCCGGTGCTGGTGTCGATGGCCACCGGGGCGATCTTGTCCGTCTCGGTCGCGGTGCTGGCAGCGGTCAGCCTCACCCCGGTGGTGCTGGCGGTGTTCGGCCGCCCGGTCGCCAAGCGGTCTGCCCTGTTGCACTGGTCGCGCAGTCCGCAGACCGCGCACTCACGGTTCTGGACCCGTTGGACGGCTTGGGTGATGCGCCGCCCGTGGGTGTCGGCACTGCTGGCCGCCGGATTCCTGCTGACGCTCGCGGCGCCGGCGCTGTGGCTGGAGCAGGGCAACAGCATGCTGCGTCAGTTCGATTCCTCCCACGAGATCCGGGGCGGGGTGGCCGCGGCGGCCCAAGCCCTCGGCCCGGGCGCGCTGGGGCCGGTCCGGGTGCTGGTCTCCATCCCCGGCGCGAACGCGTCGGGGCCCTCGCACGCCGAGACGTTCGCGGCGGTCCGCGAGGCGATGACGCAGGCCCCCAACATCGTCTCGGTATCGCCCCCGGTCTTCGGCAATGACGACAGCAGTGGGCTGCTGTCTGCGGTGCTGTCGGTCGATCCCGAGGATATGGCCGCGCGCGAGACCATCGACTGGATGCGCGAACACCTGCCGGCGGCGGCCGGTTCGCCGTCGGTACGGGTGGATGTCGGCGGGCCGACCGCGTTGATCAAGGACTTCGACGACCGGGTCGCGGCAGCCGAACCGCTGGTGCTGGTGTTCGTCGCGGTGATCGCGTTCCTGATGCTGTTGATCTCGATCCAGTCGGTGTTCCTGGCGTTCAAAGGCGTCGTGATGACGGTGCTGTCGGTGGCGGCCGCCTACGGAAGCCTGGTGGCGGTGTTCCAGTGGGGATGGCTGGAACGGCTCGGGTTCGCGGCCACCGGTTCGATCGACAGCTTCATCCCGCCGATCGTGCTGGCCATGACGTTCGGCCTGTCGATGGACTACGAGATCTTCCTGTTGACCCGGATCCGGGAGCGTTTCCTGCAGTCCGGCAACACCCATGACGCCGTCGCCCATGGCGTCAGCACCAGTGCGCGCACCATCACGAGCGCCGCGCTGATCATGATCGCGGTGTTCATCGGATTCGCGTTCGCCGGGATGCCGCTGGTCGCCGAACTCGGAGTGGCCTGCGCGGTGGCGATCGCGGTGGACGCCACCGTGGTGCGGCTGGTGCTGGTGCCGGCGCTGATGGCGATGTTCGACGAGTGGAACTGGTGGCTGCCGCGCTGGCTGGCTCGGATCCTGCCGTCGGTGGACTTCGAGAAACCGCTGCCCACAGTAGATCTGGGCGACGTCGTGGTGATCCCCGATGACATCTCCGCACTGATCACCCCCAGCGCGGACCTTCGGGTGGTGGTGAAGTCGGCGGCCCGGCTCAAAAACCTGGTTCCCGACGCCGTCTGCGTCGGCGACCCCTTGGCGCTGCGCGGGTGCGGGCATGCCGAGCTCGCCACGGTGGCGCTGCCGGTCGGCGCGGCCGCGGCACCGGCCGGCAGCAACGTGGTGGGCCACGCGCTGGCCAAACTCGCCGGCGGCTGGCCGTCTCGTACCGGTAGCGGCAGGGCGCTGCCGAAGGCGGTGCGGCCCGTGCACCCGGTCACCGTGTGGCGGCGCCGGCTCGCGGTGGCACTCGACGCGCTGGAAACCGAGGCCTGGGCGGCCAATGAGATCGGACTCGAAGGTCCGGCGTTGACCCGGCGCCGCCCGATGGAGACCGCCGCCGTACAGCTGCCGACCGGCGACCGGCTGCAGATCCCCACCTGCGCCGAGACGCTGCGCCTCAAGGGGTACCTGCTGATGTCGCGCAACAGCCGCCGGGACTACGCGGAACTCGCCGAGCTCGTCGACGTACTCGACCCGGAAACCGTTGCGGAGGCACTCGGCGGGATCGACAAGTACTACGCTGGGCAACCAGCCGAACGACAATGGATGGCCACGCAGCTGGTCTGTCGGCTCGCCGACCCGGAGCCCGCCGAGCGCGAGGAAGACGACTCCGGTGACGGTGCGCCCCGAGCGGGCACAGACTGGGAACGGGTCCGCGAACGCTGCCTGGCGGTTGCGGTGTCGATGCTGGAGGAGGCGAGGTGACGTTGGCCGCGGACCGACGCCGTGCATCGCAGCCGCTCAGGGCCGGTTCAAGGCCCGGCAACACCGACCGGCCGGTGGAGTTCTGGCCGACGTCCGCCATTCGTGCGGCACTGCAGACCGGCGACATCGCCACCTGGCAGCTCATCGTGGTGGCACTCAAGCGCGACCCGTACGGGCGCACTGCACGCCAGGTCGAAGAGGTGCTGGAAGGCACCGAACCCTACGGCATCTCCAAGGCGCTGTCGGAGGTGCTGGCCCGCGCCCGGGCCCACCTGGAGGCCAACGAACGCGCCGAGGTCGGCCGCCACGTGCGGGTGTTGATAGCGCGGTCGGGCCTGAGCCAGCAGGAGTTCTGTTCCCGGGTCGGGGTGCCCGCCGATGCTCTGAGTGAATACCTCGACGGCACCGTCAGTCCACCTGCCTCGCTGATGATCCGGATGCGCCGACTGTCGGACCGGTTCGTCAAGATGCACAGCCCGCGGCACACCTGACGTCATCTGACGCTGCGCGTCAGCGAGCGTGGATCGGTGACATCTCCAGAACCATCCACTGGTCGCCGCGCTTGGTCAGTGTCACCCGCACCGGCACCACAGCCTGCTTGACCTGCTGGTTCGCCACGGACTGAACGCTGCGCAGCACAACCGCCACCCGAGCTGCCGACGGCCCGAGCGCCTCGACGCCGGCACTGAGTGTCTCGGCGTCGACCGCGATGTTGCGGTTGGCCATCTCGGTGGCGGTCCGGCCGATGCTCTCCCGGAAGGCGTTGACCCGGTCGGGGACCATGAAAGCCGCGGCCTTCTCGATCGATGCGTCCGGGTTGGCCGGGGACACCGTCGCCGCGGCCTGGGCCATGGCGACAGCGGTCTTGACCACCTCACCGGAGTCCGCTTCCAGGGCACGGTCGGGCTTCGTCCAGTCCAGGTAGCCGAACACCGCCGGGACGACCAGCGCCGTGGCGGCCAGGGCGACCACACCCAGTCGCAGGCCGGGACGATCGTTGTCGGTGCCGACCGTGACGGCATCGCGACGCAGCAGCAGGAAGTTCACCACCATGCCCTCGACGATTAGCAGCACCAGCACCGAGCACACCGACACCCACCACAGCGGCCACTCCCACACCAGCCCGAGCAGCAGCAGGCCGGCGATCGCGGCCAGCGGGGCGACAATGTCGAAGGTCAGTACTCGCCACAGCGTCCGCGACTTCAGCAGTCCCAGCTTGTTCATCGAATCGACCTCAATCGGGAAATCATCAAGTGCCCGTCGACGTCGCTGACGTCGAGGTGCAGCGCCCAGTGCACGGTCTGCGGCCGACCGCCGACGTTCTCGGCGATCGAGGTGGCGATCACCATCACCGGGTCGGTGCGCCCGGGACTCGTCGGCTCGTCGGTGGTGGCGGCCGGGTCGTCGAGGTTGTGGCGTTCCATCTCGATGGCGACCGCCTCGATCCGGCCGCTGCTGCGCGACTGGATCTTCTGCACGACGTCCCGGTACGGCGCCAACGCGGCGTCGAACTCGCTGTTGAGTTCGCCGACCGTCTTGTCGCGCAGCCGCGCCATTCCCTTCTCGACGTTCTCGGCGTTCAGGTTGATCAGCACGCTGGTCCAACTCGCGGCGGTCTGCAGCACCCGGCTGCGGTAGCCGCGCTCGTTGACGTCGTCACGGTGCACGTTCCAGGTGATCAGACCGAACACCAAGGCGGCGACCGCGACCAGTCCGAGGAACGCCGACACCAGTCCGTAGCTGGAGAAGATCCCGCCCGAAGCCGGAGAGACCACCGCAGCCGGCTTACCGTGGGCGCTTTTTCTGGCCGCTGACTTCTCGGGCTTCTCGTCGTCCTTCTGCACCTCGACGGCGGTCTCGCCGGGATCACCGATGTCGTCGTCCGCTTCAGTGGAGATGTCGGGCTGCTCCTCGTCAGGCATGGCGGTGACGCTACAGGACAGCTGTACGGTTCGCCGTGAAAGGATGGGCCCGATGACCTCACCAGCCACCCGTTCCGGCCTCGATCTCAGCCATCTCGACGGCGCTGTCCGCCCGCAGGACGACCTGTTCGGTCATGTCAACGGCCGCTGGCTCGACGGCTACGAGATGCCGCCGGACCGCGCCACCGACGGAGCGTTCCGCGCGCTGTTCGACCGAGCCGAGATCCAGGTGCGTGACCTGCTCACCGAAGCCGCCCGCGAGTCTTCGGAGGCGGCCGGCACCGATGAGCGGCGGATCGGCGATCTGTACGCCAGCTTCCTCGACGAGCAGACCGTGCAAGCCCGCGGGGTGGAGCCGCTGCTGGCGGAGCTGTCCACGATCGACAGCACCGGTGACCGCGACGCCCTCGCGCAGGTACTGGGTGCCCTGCAACGCTCCGGGGTCGGCGGCGGCGTCGGCCTGTATGTGGACACCGATTCAAAGGACTCGAGCCGGTACTTGCTGCACCTGACCCAGTCGGGTCTCGGCCTGCCGGACGAGTCCTACTATCGCGACGAACAGCACGCCGAGATCCTGGCCGCCTACCCGGGCCACATCGCCACGATGTTCGCGCTGGTCTACGGCGGAGAGCCGGGCGGGTACGCCGCGGTCGCGGCCCGCATCGTCGCGCTGGAGACGGCACTGGCGGGTGCGCACTGGGATGTGGTGAAACGCCGCGACGCCGATCTGACCTACAACCTGCGCACCTTCGCCGGGCTGCCGGACGAGGCACCCGGTTTCGACTGGACGGCCTGGGTCAGTGCCCTCGGCGTCTCCGGTGACGTCGCTGCGGAACTGGTGGTGCGCCAACCGGACTATCTGACGGCCTTCGCCGCGCTGTGGGAGTCCGCGGAGCTGGCCGACTGGCAGGACTGGGCGCGGTGGCGGCTTATTCACGGCCGCGCCGGAATCCTGACCGATGCGCTGATCGCCGAGGACTTCGAGTTCTACGGGCGCCGGCTGTCCGGCACCGAACAGATCCGGGACCGGTGGAAGCGCGGTGTCTCCCTGGTGGAGTCGATGATGGGCGACGCCGTCGGGAAGCTGTATGTGGCACGGCATTTCCCGCCGGATGCCAAAGATCGCATCGATGCGCTGGTGGCGAATCTGCGGGAGGCCTACCGGGTGAGCATCACCGGCCTGGACTGGATGACCCCGGCGACCCGGGAGCGGGCGCTGGCCAAGCTGGACAAGTTCACCGCCAAGGTCGGCTATCCGGCCACGTGGCGCGACTATTCGGGCCTGGTCACCGATCGCGCCGACCTGTACGGGAACTTCCTGCGCGGCTATGCGGTCAACTACCACCGTGAACTGGCGAAGCTGGGTCAGGAGGTGGATCGCGAAGAATGGTTCATGACACCGCAGACGGTCAACGCCTACTACAACCCGGGGATGAACGAGATCGTCTTTCCCGCCGCGATCCTGCAGCCGCCGTTCTTCGATCCCGACGCCGACGACGCGGCCAACTACGGCGGCATCGGTGCGGTGATCGGCCACGAGATCGGCCACGGCTTCGACGACCAGGGCGCCAAGTACGACGGCGACGGGAACCTGATCGACTGGTGGACCGATGCCGACCGCAGCGAATTCGGTTTCCGCACCGACGCGTTGATCGCTCAGTACGAGGCCTACGTGCCGCGTGCGTTGGCCGCCGACCGGCATGTGAACGGGGCGTTCACCGTCGGGGAGAACATCGGCGACCTCGGCGGGCTTTCGATCGCCCTGCTCGCCTACCGGTTGTCGCTGGGCGGCGCCGAGGCACCGGTGATCGACGGCCTGACCGGCACCCAGCGCGTCTTCTACGGCTGGGCGCAGGTGTGGCGTACGAAATCCCGTGATGCCGAAGCGATCCGGCGTCTGGCGACCGATCCGCATTCACCGCCGGAGTTCCGCTGCAACGGAGTGATCCGCAACATCGACGCGTTCTACGACGCCTTCGGTGTGGCGCAAGACGACGCGCTGTATCTGGAGCCCGCGCAGCGGGTCCGCATCTGGAACTAGGGGTCGCCTTCCCCTGGCGAGCAGTGGCCTACGGCCCTACATCTGCCAGTCTTGGGCGCCGTCGTTCTTGGTGTAGCTACCGATGGAGTTCTTCACCACGACCGGGTCGCCGCTGCCGAAGTTGTCGTAGAACCACTTGGCGTTGGCCGGGCTCAGGTTGATGCAGCCGTGGCTGACGTTGCGCTTGCCCTGATCATTGACCGACCAGGGGGCGCTGTGCACGAAGCCGCCGCTGTTGTCGATGCGAACCGCGTCCTGCACCGTCACCTTGTAGCCGTAGGTGGAGTTGATCGGGACCCCGTAGGTGGAGGAGTCCATCACCACCGTGGGGAACTTCTCCAGCACATAGTAGGTGCCGTTGGGGGTCTCGTGCCCGCCGCTGGACATGCCCATCGACATCGGGAAGGTCTTCTCCACCTTGCCATCACGGGTGATCGTCATCTGGTGCGTCTTGTCATCGGCGGTGGCCACCAAGGAGTCGCCGGTGCGGAAGGTCGACTTCGTGCCGGCCGCGTCGATGTTGACGGTGGTGTGGGCGGGCCAGAAGTTGAACGGACGCCACCGCACCTGGCTGGGGGTCATCCAGTAGAACTTGCCCGGCACCGGCGGGCTCGACGAGATGTGGATGGCCTGTTCGGCCATCGCCTTGTCCGCGATCGGCCGCTGGAAGTTGATGATGATCGGCTTGGCGACGCCCACCATCGAAGCGTTCAGCGGATTGAAGGACGGCGGAAGGAACGGCGGCGTTCCGGTGAACGGCTCCGGGTTCTGCCCGACGGCTGGACCCGACGCGACCGGCTGTGTCGCATCGGGCGGCGCTGCGCCCGGCGGCGGCGGAGGCACCGGCTCGCCCGCCAACGGCGGCAACGGCTCACCCGGGACCGGCGGTGCGGGCTCCGGCGGGGGCGGGAACGCCATTGGGTCTGCCGGTGGCGGGTCTGCCGGTGGCGGAAGCGGAGGCCCCGGGAAGGGGTCCGGCGGGGGCGGCAACTCCCCCGGTGGCGGCGGTGCGGCCGGATCAACCGGGCCGGCATCCACCGCCGCCGGATCCCCGGGCTGCTGCGGCGGGTCGGCCAGCGCCGCTCCGCAGCCCAGCGTGAGCACCGCGGCCATTCCCGCGGTGGACAGCCAGGCTCCGATCCCCGCGAGCTTCCATCCCGACATGCGTATACCTCCGGTCGCAATCTTGGCTTCAAGTGTGGCACAGGACGACCGCCAGCTAACTCGCACGGCGAGCGGAAAACACCCCAAAATGACGCCTTACGCGTCAATGAGCTGCGGCTTCAGTGGCCCACGTAGTGGCGAACGTTACCGCGCCCAGCACATCAGGGAACAACGAATAGGCGTTTGCTGGCCGCTATCCCCACCGCGGCGATGCCCACCAGCACCGCCGATGCACTCAACATCGCCGACGTTCCGGCCCGTTCGAACAGCAGGCCCCCGGCCAGCGATCCCCCGGTTATGCCGACCTGGAACGCCGTCACGTACAGACCCGACGCGCCGTCGGGGTCGTCCGGCGCGGTGCGCATCGCCGCGGACTGCAGCATCGGCGACACCGCCATCGCCATCGCACCCCACAAAACGATCGCCGCTGCCCCCACCACCGTCGTGGCGGTCGTGTGGTGCCCACCGATCGACAAGGCGGCCAGCACGACGAAAGCCGCCGACAGCGCGGCCATGCAGCTACCGGTGATCGCCTTGGGCCGGTGGTCCACCGGTCGGGCCAGCAGCGGCATCGCGATCAGGCCGGCCGCCCCGAACGCCGCCAGTAGCCAGGCCAGCCGGGCCCCCGGCACGCCGACCACGTCACCGATGATCACGGCGATGAAGGTGTAGGAGATGAAGTGGCCGGTGACGGCGATCAGCATCACCGTGCTCACGCCCAGTAGTCGTCCGTTGCGGTGGTGATGCCGCCCGACCAGCGCCAGTTGGTCGGTGCTGAGCACCAGTGCGGGCAGCGCGACGCGGGCCGCCAGGGTGATGGCCGCCGCCGCCACGGTGATGACCACAACGGCCAGCCGCCAGCCCCAGAGCAGGCTCATGGCCGACGTCAGCGGGATACCGACGACCAGTGCGAGGCTGGTGCCCACATAAATCGCCGTGGTCGCGCGGCCGGAATGGCTGGGCGGGACCAACCGGGTGGCGATGGGCGCCAGTACCGACCACATCAGGCCGTGGGTGACGGCGCACAGCGCACGGCCGCCGGCCAGCACGGCGAAGTTCGGCGCCATCGCGGAGATCACCTGCGAGGCGGTCAGACAGACCAGGGTGATCAGCAGCACCCGGCGGCGCGGCCAACAGGCGGTCCAGCGCACCAGCGGAATCGTCGTCGCCGCCGCCACCACCGCGTACCAGGCCAGCAGGGTCCCGACCAGCGCTTCGCTGACGCCCAGGCCCTCTGAGATCGCAGGCAGCGCCCCGACCGGCAGGATCTCAGCGGTCGCGTAGATGAACGCGGCGGCCGCCAGGATCGCCAACTGCGAGGTGGTCCGCGGCGTCCAGGGCGTCAGGGGCCCGCTTCGGGTATTTCCAGTTTCGACAGTCATGGTGTGGAGGCAGCGTCGAGTGGTGTTGGCGCATCGCGCTCCCGGTAACTGCTGGATCACATGGTAACGGCGCGTGGGTCAGGAACGAACCAACCGCGCGATAGCGGCCGACGCTTCGGTGAGTTTCGCGTCGGCCTCCTCGCCGCCGGACGTGACGGCCCCGCTGACGCAGTGCACGAGATGCTCGTCGAGCAGGTTCAGCGCCACCGAGCGCAACGCACTGTTGACCGCGCTGATCTGGGTGAGGACGTCGATGCAGTACTTGTCCTCGTCGATCATCTTGGCGATGCCCCGCACCTGTCCCTCGATGCGTCGCATCCGTTTGGCGTAGTTGTCTTTCCGCGGGGAGTACCCGGGGGCATCGGTGGTCATAGCGTCCCCAACTGTTGGTTCATCTGATCTATCTCGGTCTGCTGCCGCGAAGCCAAGGACTGCGCGATGCTGATGGCCTCCGGGCTCTGGCCGTGTTCGATCTCGTTGTGCGCCATCGTGATCGCGCCACGGTGATGCTCGATCATCGACTGCAGCCAAAGCTTCTCGAATGCCGGGCCGTGCAAGCCCCGCAGTTTTTCCATGGTGGCCTGATCGACCATGCCGGGGATGGCGCGTTGGCCCGGGGCCCCGTCGTGCTCGCCCGAATCGGCGCTGGGCGCCTCCCACTGCAGCAGTTGCGCCTGACAGCCCTGCAGTTCGGTTCGCTGCTGCGCGGCGATATGGTCGGCGAGCGCCAACAGCGCCGGATCGGTGCTCTGCCCGGGCACCATGGTCGTCATCTCCAGCGCCTGCTGATGGTGGACGACCATGTTCTCCAGGAAAGTGACGTCCTCGGGGCTGCCGGTGTTGGTCATCGCCGAACTGCTCGACGCCTGGGGTTCCGGAGCCGTGCGGTGACAGGCGCCCGCAGCGATGCTGACGACGAGCGCGAGGACGACGGCGAGGACTGATCTCATGCGCTCACTCTAGCGCATACCCCCGCGGGGTATTTAATTCGTTTTGCCCGGTCACCCCCTACCGGCATACTTAACGGGTGAATTCTGGGAGCACCCACGCCGCCGGGGCGTCCGTCGACATCAAACCGCGCAGCCGTGACGTCACCGACGGCCTGGAACGGACCGCCGCCCGCGGCATGCTGAGGGCGGTAGGCATGGGCGACGACGACTTCGCCAAGTCCCAGATCGGGGTGGCGTCGTCGTGGAACGAGATCACCCCGTGCAACCTGTCGCTGGACCGGTTGGCCAAGGCCGCCAAGGAAGGTGTCTTCGAAGCCGGTGGCTACCCGCTGGAGTTCGGCACCATCTCGGTCTCCGACGGCATCTCGATGGGCCATGAGGGCATGCACTTCTCGCTGGTCAGCCGCGAGGTGATTGCCGACAGCGTCGAGACCGTGATGTGCGCCGAACGACTCGACGGCTCGGTGCTGCTGGCCGGCTGCGACAAGTCGCTGCCCGGGATGCTGATGGCCGCGGCCCGCCTGGATCTGGCATCGGTCTTCCTCTATGCGGGCTCCACCATGCCGGGCTACGCCCAACTCTCCGACGGCACCGAGCGTGAGGTGACGATCATCGACGCCTTCGAGGCGGTCGGTGCCTGTTCCCGCGGGCTGATGAGCCGCGAGGACGTCGACATCATCGAACGCTCCATCTGTCCCGGCGAAGGCGCCTGCGGCGGCATGTACACCGCCAACACCATGGCCAGCGCCGCCGAAGCGCTGGGCATGTCGCTGCCGGGCAGCGCCTCGCCGCCGTCGGCCGATCGGCGCCGGGACGGTTACGCCCGGCGCAGCGGCCAGGCCGTGGTGGAGTTGCTGCGTCGCGGTATCACCGCCCGCGACATCCTGACCAAGGACGCGTTCGAGAACGCGATCGCAGTGGTGATGGCGTTCGGCGGGTCCACCAACGCGGTGCTGCACCTGCTGGCGATCGCTCATGAGGCCGAGGTGGACCTGACCCTGGCCGACTTCTCCCGGGTCGGCGCGAAGGTGCCGCATCTGGCCGACGTGAAGCCGTTCGGCCAGCACGTGATGTTCGACATCGACAAGATCGGCGGTGTGCCGGTCATGTTGAAAACCCTGTTGGACGCCGGCCTTTTACACGGCGACTGCCTGACCGTCACCGGAAAGACGATGGCGGAGAACATCGCTGACCTCAATCCCCCGGTCGTGGACGGCAAGGTGCTGCACGCGCTGACCAACCCCATCCACCCGACCGGCGGCATCACCATCCTGCACGGCTCGCTGGCTCCAGAGGGCGCGGTAGTCAAGTCGGCGGGCTTCGACAGCGACGTGTTCGAAGGCACCGCACGGGTTTTCGACGGCGAGCGGGCAGCACTGGATGCCCTCGAAGACGGAACGATCAGCGCGGGCGACGCCGTGGTGATCCGCTACGAGGGCCCCAAGGGCGGCCCCGGGATGCGCGAGATGCTGGCGATCACCGGCGCGATCAAGGGCGCCGGACTCGGCAAAGACGTGCTGCTGCTGACCGACGGCCGGTTCTCCGGCGGCACCACCGGGCTCTGCGTCGGCCACATCGCACCCGAGGCGGTGGACGGCGGGCCGGTGGCGTTCCTGCGTGACGGGGACAGGATCCGGCTCGACGTCGCCAATGCGACGCTGGACGTGCTGGTGGACAACACCGCCGAATTCGCCGCCCGCGCCGAGGGTTTCATTCCTCCACCGCCGCGCTATACCACCGGCGTGCTGGCCAAGTACCGCAAGCTGGTCGGTTCCGCCGCTGTCGGCGCCGTCTGCGGGTAACACGACGCCCGAGCCGGGCGTGAGGTGTTCGTTCGGAGATCGTGACGGCGCTTTAACGGCGGCGATCATCGCGGCTAGCGCAGCGCTGCGCTGGGTTGACCGGCCGGCGAGCATCCCCGTCGGCCGGCCAGCCACCTACCGGCGTCACGACGCGTGCGTGGCCGCGTCGTGACGGGCGCGCATACCGAAGTACGCGGCGATCAGGCCCAGGGCGGTCAACACCGCACCGGCAACCACGTTCGACCAGGCCATGCCGGGCGTCGGTGACACACCCCGCAGGATCCACGGGGAAACGATGAACCACACGCCGAGGACCGGCAGGGTCCACGCCAAGCCGTGGGTGCGGTCCAGCGCCGAGGCCAAACCGCACGCCAGGAAGGCGACCACTGCCCCGATGATGAAATTGTTGAAAGCCAGCCGGGACGTGCCCTCGAATCCGACGATCCACGGCGACAAGGCCGCATAGACCGCCGTCAACAACGTCATCCCGAAGGTGACTTGTGCCGCCACCGACTCGGCCGCTCTGTCATAAGTCGCCCGAAGAGCTAACAGATCCGGATGATGTTCGATTGATGAATGGACTGTACTCATTTCGCAACCTTTCCGTTATGCAGCAGGCATTTTGCTGCCGACTGCACCCACCCATCTGATGAAAGGCTACGCTCGCCAGCGATCGGTCAGCAACGGAAAATCTGGCTGGCCGGAGAGCCCGACCTCGGCTACTGCACCACGGCGAACGCGAAGCCGTCCCAGCCCTTGGCCCCGACGGTCTGAATCGCCGCGGCCTGCAGTCCAGGGTGGGAGCCCATCAGTTCCAGCACATCCCGGCTGCCGCGCGCCGTCACATCGTCGGGCCCCGGATCCAGGATTGCGCCTTCACGAATCACGTTGTCCACCACAATGACTGATCCGGGGCGGCACAGCTGCACCGCCCAGTTCAGGTAACCGACATTGTTCTCCTTGTCGGCGTCGATGAACACCAGATCGAACGGCTCGCCGGTCAATGTCGGCAGGGTGTCAAGCGCAGCGCCGACCAACACCTGCACCCGATCACCCACGCCGGCCCGGTCCAGGTTGGCCCGGGCGACCTCGGCGTGCTTGGGCTCGTACTCCAGCGTCACCACCGCACCCTCGGGCCCGGCCGCCCGCGCCAGCCAGATCGTGCTGTAGCCACCCAGGGTTCCGATCTCCAGAATGCGGGTGGCTCCGGTCGCGGCGGCCAGCAGGCTCAAGAACTTGCCCTGCTGCCGGGAGACCGCGATGGCCGGCAGCCCGGCCGCATCACTGGCGGCCAGCGCAGCCTCTAGTTCCGGGTCATGAGCGGTAAAAATGCGGTCCAGCAGGGTGTCGACGTCGCGGGGCGCGGGGGCTTCGGTCACCCAGCCGAGGCTACGCGCGAACACGAATTCGACCACCACAAGGTCTTTACCCTATACCCCTATGGGGTATATAGTGAGTCGGACCGGCGCCCGCCGGGATGCAACAGAAAGGTGCGACTCATGACCAACTACGAAGCGGGAACTGTGCTGACATGCGGCCACGAAGGGTGCGGATGTCGCGTTCGCATCGAGGCACCATGCCACTGCTCAGGAGCCGGCGAGGCCTACCGCTGCACCTGCGGTGACGAGCTGGTCGCCGTCAGCAGTTGACGAGGGACGCCGGTGACGCACGGCCTCGACCGTTGTGCGTCACCGGCCCGCTCGGCGTAACAACGACTGCACTACCGCACGCCCTCTTTGGCGAACACCACGCGCAGCACGTAGCCCAACTCGGGGCCCATCACCAGCTCGGCCAGCTCGCAGAACGTGGCGACGAACTCCCGTCCGTGCGGCGGCCGTGCGTCGCACAGATGGTGCGCAATCTCGTGCAGTACCACCAGTTCCCGCAACGCCCAGCCCACGCCGCGGCGGTCCGGGACGGCGATAATGCCTGCGCCGTCAAGAATTTCGTAGTGGGCGGCGGTGGTACCTCGGCGCGCGCGCACGGTCAATTCCGCCGCATCCGGCCAGCGATCACGAACGGACGGCAGCACCAGTACGTCGTCGATGTAGCGCTGCACCGCCGCCACCGAACCGAAGCGGGCCTCTGGCGGAAGCGTCAGCGCGGTGCCGAAGAAATCGATGTCGCCCGATCCGCGTTCGGCGGCGCGCTCGAACAAGGTGCGCACGAAGACTTCCGCGGCGTAAACCTTGGCGCGCTGGGTGTCGCGCTCGGGACGCTCGCTCACCGCTCCAGCGCGGACCGCGCCACCGACAGCTCGGTATCGTCGCCCAGCCGAGCTCGCCGGCCGGCACGATCGCCGGCCCGCCGCGCCGCCGACGAATAACCCGCCGAAGCGCGGGCAGCCCGCCAGGTGCCGCGTGCCTGCGAAGCGCCGCGGTAGAAGTCGGTGAGTTCGATTTCCTTGTTGCGCAACGCGATCGCGGTTCCCGGCGGACGTCGACGGTCCTTCTCGGCATCACGGCGGGTCTCATCGCGGGCCTCGGCCAGCCGCTGGCCGACCCGGGCGCCGAATGCCAGGTGGAAATTCAGCCGGGCAGTGATGGTCGGAGTAGGCCGATGCGCCCCGGTGGCGATATAGACGTCCGAGGACCGGACCATCTGGACGACCAGGCTGGCGTAGAGGGCATGCGTGGCATCGATGTCCTCGGCGAAACCATAGGCGTAGACGAACGTGGAGTTCGACGCCACGTCGCAACGCACGTCGTTGGCCGCGGCGATTCCCACGAACAGCTGCACGTAGGTCCGTAGGCCCCGGGCACCGGGTGATCCGATGGTGATGGTGCGCTGCACCGGCGCGGTGGCCGCCGTCCGGGTGGCGGCGTGCGATCGCGCCACCGCGAGATCGATGGAGGTCGCAGTCGCCAGCCGCTGCGCCGCCGCCATGAACGCTTCGGCTTCGTGCGCGTTGTCGGTGCCTTCGGCCTGGCGCAGCAGGGCGGCGATGCGCGCCAGCATCTTGTCGTCGGTTGCGGCACTACTCATGGCGGCCACGCTAACCGACTCCGGCGACAGCGCCCCGACGGTTATTCACAGGCGCGCGTCGATCCAGCCCACCACGTCGTCGAGCACCAGCGCGCGCTCGGGTTCGTTGAACACCTCGTGGTACAGACCCGGATACACGGTCAACCGCACGTCGGAGGAGCCCACCCGCCCCGCCAGCCGTTTGCTGCCCTCGGCGGGAATCAGACCGTCGTCGGCTCCGTGCACCACCAGCAGCGGTGCCGTCAGTGCCGGCGCCCGCGACGGCATGGTCTCGCCGACCTTGATCAGCGCCCGCGCCACACCGGCCGGCACCCGGCCGTGGTGCACCAGGGGATCGTTGTCATAGGCGGCCACCACCGCCGGATCGCGTGACACCAGGCTGCTGTCGAGCTTTTCGACCGGCAGCCTGGGTGCGACGGCACCGAGCATCTTGGCTACGACCGCCAACAGCGGCGAAACCGTGTCCACCATGTCCACGGCGGGCCCGGACAACACCATCAGCTGGTAGTCGTCGGGACGGTCGACCCCGTAGCTGAACACGATCGCCCCGCCCATGCTGTGCCCGAGCACCACCCGCGGCAGCCCGGGGTGTTCCCGGGCGCCGATACCGGCGAGGGTGTGAAAGTCGCCGGTGTACTCCGACATGTTCCGGCACAGCACCCGCTTGCCCCCGGAGCGGCCATGCCCGCGATGGTCCAGCGCATAGGTCACCAGTCCGGCCTCGCCGAAGCGCGCCGCGACGTGGTCATAGCGCCGGGCATGCTCACCGAAGCCGTGCGACAGCACCACCACGGCGCGAGGGTCGGCCTGCGGTGTCCAGGTGTCGTAGACGATCCGCACTCCCTGAACGCCGTCAAAGGCTCGTTCGGTGCGGGTCACGGCCATCAAGGCAGCGTAACGGGCAAACACCACGCCCAGTAACCTGAGGCGCCATGGGACGAGTCGAGGGCAAGGTTGCGCTGATCAGCGGCGGCGCACGGGGCATGGGCGCAGCACATGTGCGGGCATTGGCCGCCGAGGGCGCGAAGATCGTGATCGGCGACATCCTCGAGGAGGAGGGCACCAAGCTCGCCGACGAGCTGGGCGCTGACACCGCACGGTTCGTCCGTCTCGACGTCACCCAGGCCGACCACTGGCAATCGGCCGCGCAGACCGCCGTCGCGGAGTTCGGCAGTCTGGACGTATTGGTGAACAACGCCGGGATCGCCAAATACAACACCCTGGAGAATTTCGACCTCGTCGCCTGGCAGCAGGTTCTCGACGTCAATCTGACTGGCACCATGCTGGGCATGCACGCCGCCGTCGCTCCGATGAAATCCGCCGGCGGCGGTTCCATCATCAACATCTCCTCGGTGGAGGGGATGCGCGGCTCTGCCGGCCTGTACGGCTACGTGGCATCGAAGTGGGGGGTGCGCGGCCTGGCCAAGGCCGCCGCCCTGGAACTGGCGCCGCACAACATCCGGATCAACAGCGTGCTGCCGGGCCTGATCCGCACCCGGATGACGATCGCCATCCCCGACGACGCGCTGCAGATTCCGCTGGGGCGGGGTGCCAAGTCTGCGGAGGTGTCCACCGCGGTGCTGTTCTTGGCATCGGATGAGTCGGCCTACATGACCGGGGCTGACCTGGTCATCGACGGCGGCCTGTCCGTAGGGATTCCGCACAAGACCGGCTAGCCCGTTGTTTCCCCAGCTCAAGGTATTGATCGAAGTGCCTTCTGGAACGTGTTCTATGATGGCCGGTCATGAAGACCAAGGGCGCATTGTTGTGGGAGCTGAACTCGCCGTGGCGGGTCGACGAGATCGAGCTGGGCGACCCCGTTGACGGCGAAGTCCAGGTGCGGATGCACGCCGCGGGGATGTGTCACTCCGACTATCACCTGACCACCGGAGCCACCCCGATGGCCCTGCCGGCGCTGGGCGGCCACGAGGGCGCCGGCGTCATCACCAAGGTCGGCAAGGGCGTCACCGGTCTGGAAGAGGGCGACCACGTCGTGATGGCCTTCATCCCGGCCTGCGGCAACTGCCCGCCGTGTATGAAGGGCTTCCGATCACTGTGTGATCGCGGGGCGGTGCTGCTGGGCGGCAAGGCCATCGCCGACGGCACCAACCGGATCCACGCCGGTTCGCGGGAAGTGTCGGCGATGAACCTGCTCGGCACGTTCGCGCCGTACGCGACCTTGCACCAGGACTCGGTGGTCAAGATCGACAAGGATGTGCCGTTCGAGACCGCGGCGATCATGGGCTGTGCGGTGCCGACCGGGTTCGGTTCGGCCACCAATGTCGCCGAGGTCAAGCCCGGCGAGACCGTGATCATCATCGGTGTCGGCGGTATCGGCATGAGCGCCCTGCAGGGTGCGGTGCTCTCCGGTGCTCGCCGCGTCATCGCGATCGACCCGGTGGCGTTCAAGCGCGACCAGGCCGTCAAGTTCGGCGCTACCCACGTCTACCCGTCGATGGCCGAGGCGATCATGCCGGTCATGGAGGAGACCTGGGGCCTGATGGCCGACAAGGTGATCATCGCCGTAGGCGACATGAAGGGCGAGTACATCGAAGAGGCGATGATCCTGACCGCCAAGACCGGCACCTGCGTGGTCACCGGCATGGGATCCATGGTCGACGCGGACGTCAAGCTGAACCTGTTCCTGTTCACCATGTTACAGAAGACGTTGAAGGGCAACATCTTCGGCGGCGGAAGCTCGCACATCGAGACGCCCAAGCTGGTGGGTCTGTACAAGTCCGGGCTGCTCAAGATCGACGAGATGATCACCACGACTTACAAGCTCGAAGACATCAACACTGGCTACCAGGACATGGTCGACGGCAAGAACATCCGCGGCGTCATCACCTTCGACGAATCGGACTGGTAACGCTAGCCTGGGCTTGTGCCTCTAGTGCCTGATGCGCCTGATGTGCGACGGGCCGCTGACCGGGCGGTCACCCGCGCACCGTGGCTGAACTCGCGGCATTCGTTCTCGTTCAACGACTATTACGACCCGGACAACACCCACCACGGGCTGCTGCTGGTCAACAATGACGACATCGTGGCACCCGCAGCCGGGTTTGACGCTCACCCGCACCGCGACGCCGAGATCGTCACCTGGGTGCTGTCCGGCGCGTTGAGCCACCGCGATTCGATCGGCAACGCCGGGGTGATCCGTCCCGGGCTGGCCCAGCGGATGTCGGCAGGCACCGGCATCCAACATTCGGAGAAGAACGAGTCGGCCAGTGAGCCGGTGCATTTCGTTCAGATGTGGATCATGCCGGACACTCCCGGTCACACCCCCAGCTATCAGCAGCAGGAGATCGGCGACGCGCTGACGGGCGGGGACCTCATCGTCGTCGCCTCCGGCACCGACCCGGCCGCCGCGATCACCATCGGCAACGCCGGCGCCACGCTGTACGCCGCCCGACTGCAACCCGGAGACAGCGTCGACCTACCCGACGCGCCGTATGTGCACCTGTTCGTCCCGCTGGGCCGGGTCGATCTGGAGGGCACCGGTGAGCTGGATGCCGGCGACGCGGTCCGATTCACCGGTGGCGGCGGTCAACGGCTCACCGCCTCCACACCGTCGGAAGTCTTGATCTGGGCGATGCAAAAACGGTTGGGCGGCTGATCACTCACCGCCCCCTGGAGATAACCGATCCGCCACCGACGCAGCACAGTCCGATCACGGCACGCTACCCCCACGGTTTCTGTGGCTAGCCTGGGAACTTGGTGTCTCCCACCCGGAGCCGAAGGGGCAAACAATGTTGACTCCAGTGGCTTTCGTGCGTCGGCTGGCGGCCGGCGCCACCGTGGTGCTGCTCTGCGCCACCCTGGCGATCGGCCCCGGCGTGCCGACCGCGCGCGCCGCCGCCCAAGACCAGTTGGCCGCCGCGATCGCCCGCACCCCGGGCTCCTACCTGGTCTACAACTTCGGCGGCGGGCATCCCGCCCCGATGCTCAACGCCGCCGGCGACTGGTACGAGATGTCCGGCGGCGGGCACCTGGTCGTGCTCAAGGCGGCCTCGCAGCGCATCGACCCGCACCTGCTGGTCGACAGTCACAGCGGTGTTCAGAGCCGCTGCGAACGCGATCCGCGGGCCCGCACCGGCGAGGGGTTGATGCAGGCCTCCGAGCTGTATACCCCGCTGCAGGCCTGGCAGGCGCTGGGCCGGCCGATGGTGGCGATCAACGCCAACTTCTTCGACATTCGCGGCCAGCGCGGCGGATCCTGGCGGACCACCAAGTGCAGTTCACCGCTGGGCGCCTACGTAGACAACACCCGCGGCAAGGGCCGGGCCAACGTCGCGGTCACCGGCACCATCCCCTACGCCGGCAAGCAGGGACTGTCCGGCGGCAACGAGCACTGGTCGACGCTGACCACGATGATCCTGCCGACCCGTGGTGCACCAGCTGTGTTGTGGCCGCGCGGCGGCCGCGACGGCGGAGACTACGACGCGGCCGGGCCGACGGTCGCCGGCCTGGTGGAGCGCGGAGACCGATTCGTGGCGGTGAGCGGGTTGGGGCTGCTGGCGCCCGGCGTCACCGGACAACTCAATGACGGCGGGCCGAGCGCGGCGCGCACCGCCCTGGGCTATTCCCGGGCCAAGGACGAGATGTACATCTTCCAGGGCGGCCACTACACCCCGGACAACATGCAAGATCTGTTCCGCGGCCTGAACAGCGATCACGCCGTCCTGCTCGATGGCGGTTCGTCGTCGGCGGTCGTGCTGCGCCGCGACGCCGGTGGCATGTGGACCGGTGCCGGTGTGCCGCGCGGCTCGTGCGACACCGCCCAGGTGCTGTGCGACGCTCACGAACGCGCGCTGCCCAGCTGGTTGGCGTTCAACTAGCCATGCTCAGGCGGCGGGCCGCCGCCATGCTCAGGGCATGTCGACCTTGGCGGCCAGCCAGCGGCCGTTCACCTTCTCCATGGTCATCACGATGCGACTGCGGTCGATCTTCGCCTCCGGCGCGGCCTTGTTGCTCACCGACTGATCCACGAACAGGATCACCTCGACCTTGTTCTTGGTGGCGGATTTGACCGCCGCGTCGATGACGGTGCCGTGCGCGGCAGCCTTGTTCTCGATCAGTAGCTGGCGGAGCTGTTCACTGGACGCGGCGTACATGTCCTTGAATTCGCCGGTTGCCCCGTCGAGTACCTCGGCGAAATTCTTGTCGATCGCACTGGGGTCCACACCGGTCAGCACCAGGGTGTACTTCTCGGCAGTGTCGAGAGCCTGAGCGGCGGCCACCGCACGCTGATGGTGGGCGAACAGCAGCCAGCCCTCGTAGGCGACCCCGATCAGGCCCAGCGCCAGCACCGCAGCGGCGATCCACCGCCGGCGACGCGGACCCACCTGGGGACCGTCAGCCTCATCGGCGGCTTCGCCGGGCTGCGGTTCGTCAGTGACGGCCTGGGGCCCGTCGGTGTCGTCGGTGGCCGCCGGCTCGACAGTGTCGTCGGCGACTTCGACCTCATCGGTCGATTCCCGCTCCTCCGACACCTCGAACTACCCTCCCCTGGTCCGAGCTGGCCGAGCCGTTCGGCCGCATGGCACCACGAACCTACCGCAAGCCGCGGCGGTGGGCGCTCACGTGCAAGCCCCGGAATTCCGCAACGCGTTACCCCACCCGGCGGCGGAATCGATATGGGGACGGGTGAAGCCCGACGGCTGCTTCTTGCGCATGTTGTCGGCGATGCGGGACAGCTGGAACAGCACACCGGTCAGCTGTTCGCCGCCGTAGATCGGCGAATAGGGGCCGTAGTTGTCGGGGGTATTGCGGATCGTCAGCGGCTTCAGCCGCGGGCCCAGGAAACCCGTCGACCGGTCGATATCGGCCAGCACCGCATCGGCCTGCGACTGCACGCCGGTGTAGCCGTCGTGATGCTCGTCGAGGTTGCGGTTGAAGTCGTTGATCCGCCCCATCAACGGATCGAACTGCGCGTTGAACCACTGGCACGAATCCGACATGCCGCCGATCATCTCGGGCGTGACTTGGTAGGTGAAGGTGTTGTAAGGCCAGAAGTCCATGTGCGGCGACCAGTCGGTGGGCGCGGGCGTGAAGCCTGGAAGCGCCGGTGACTGGTCGGGGTCTGCGACGGCCGGACCGGGCGCCGCGAGGCCGGCGGCTACCGTCGCGCACGCGGCTACCACCGCGGCGGCCCGCGCCCACCTCTGCCGCATCAATACCCTCCCCGCGCTCGGCTTCGTCAGGGTCGAGTATCGCTACCGGCACCAATTCAGCGGGCCTGAATCCGCGAAATCGGTGCTACCGGTGAGTAACCCGCCCATAACCCGAGTCATGTTGCCCGAAGTGCCATGCCGGGGCATCGTGTCCGACATCATTGCCGGATGAAAGGCGGGGCGGACTTCCTATGGGCTCCATAGAGCTTGTCTTGCCGCCAATTTCGCGGTTTAAATTCCCCGTGCTGGGGATTGCTCGATTCCTCTGGTCGGAAATCGTCGATTCTTACCCCGCAGTAAGAACCGTGGCTAGCATGTCCGCCATGCATCCTCGGCGCAAGCGCACAACCGGCGGCCGATGACCACCCAGGGCGAACGTGAATTCGCCGACGAGGTGCCGCTCGACGGGGTGGCCGCCGTCCAGGACTGGACCGTCGGCTACGTCAACCGCCATCCGCTGGCATCGCTGACCACGGTCGGCGAGCAGTGCGTTCTAGCGGTGCGCACGGTGCAGTACTTCTTCGCCGACCTGTTCAGCGGCCGGTTTCAGTGGGGCGAGTTCGTCCGCCAAAGCGCGTTCATGGCCAACACCGCGGTGCTGCCGACCGTCTTGGTGGCGCTGCCGATCGGGGTGACACTGTCCATCCAATTCGCGCTGCTGGCCAACCAGGTCGGTGCGACCTCACTGGCCGGCGCTGCCGCCGGGCTGGCCGTCATCCGGCAGGCCGCCTCACTGGTGGCGGCCATGCTGATGGCCGCCGCGGTCGGTTCGGCCATCACCGCCGATCTGGGCTCCCGCACCATGCGCGAGGAGATTGACGCCATGGAGGTGATGGGTGTCTCGGTGATCCGCCGCCTGGTGGTCCCGCGGTTCGGTGCGGCCATCATGATCGGAGTCGCCCTGACCGGGATCACCTGTTTCGTCGGCTTCCTGGCCAGCTATCTGTTCAACGTCTACTTCCAAAAGGGCGCGCCCGGAAGTTTCGTGGCGACCTTCTCCTCGTTCGCCACCACCGGTGACATGGTCGTCGCGCTGATCAAGGCGGTCATTTACGGCGCGATCGTTGCGGTGGTGTCCTGCCAGAAGGGGCTGTCCACCCGGGGCGGGCCGGCCGGCGTCGCGAACTCGGTGAACGCGTCGGTGGTCGAGTCGATCCTGGTCCTGATGATCGTCAACGTCGGCATCAGCGAGCTCTACAACGTGCTGTACCCGCGGACGGGGCTCTGAGATGACGGTCTCCCCGTATGTCCCGGCGATTGCGCGGCCGCTGCTGCGCGCCTACCGGACGGCATCAGGCCCAACCATGCGGCTGGGCCACATGCTGGTCTTCTTCGGCCGCGCCGCGGCCGGTGTGCCGACCGTGCTGCGCCACTACCGCAGAGAGTTCCTGCGGCTGCTGTCCGACATCGCCTGGGGCAACGGTTCCATCGTCGTCGGCGGGGGCACCGCCGGGGTGGCCGTGGTACTCGGTTTCACCGCCGGCGCGCTGGTGGCGATCGAGGGCTATAACTTCTTGAATCTGCTCGGCCTGGGTCCGGCGACCGGCATCATCTCGTCTTTGGTCAACACCCGCGAGTTGGCGCCGATCATGGCGTCGATGGCTTTCGCCATGCAGGCCGGCTGCCGATTCACCGCGCAGCTGGGCGCGATGCGGATCGCCGAAGAGATCGACGCCCTCGATGCGATCGCGATCCGGCCGATCCCGTTCCTGGTCACCACCCGGTTGTTGGCCGCAACCGTCGCGGTGATCCCGTTGTACGTGGCCTGCCTGGCGATCACCTACCTGACCTGCCAGGTGGTCACCGGCATCATCAGCGGTGGGTCCATCGGCCCGTACCTGCATTACTTCACGATGATGCTGAGCGGCAAGGACATCGTCTTCTCGGTGCTCAAGTGCGTGGTCTTCGTGTGGCTGGCCTCCACCGTGCAGTGCTACTACGGGTTCTACGCGTCCGGCGGACCGGAAGGCGTCGGTGTGGCCGCCGGCCGCGCCATGCGGGCCAGCATCACGATCGTGATCATGGTCAACATGCTGATGACGATGGCGTTGTGGAGCATCGACGCCGGCGCAAGGTTCGGCGGTTGAATGGGCAATTCCCTCGACACCGACGGGCGCGGCCCCTCCGAACCCCAGCTGCTGGGTGCCGGGATCGCCGTCCTGCTGGTGATCGCGCTGGCCACCGCGGGCCTACTGGCCAAGTCCACCGGCGCGCTCAACAGCTACGTGCGGGTGGTGGCCGACCTGATGAACGTGGGCGACGGGCTGCCCGCCCAGTCCGACGTCAAGTACCACGGTCTGCTGGTCGGCAGCGTCACCGACGTGATCCCGGCTGCCTACGGCAAACCCAACTACGTGCACATCAACCTCAAACCCGACCACGCCAAGGACATCCGGACTTCGGTGACCGCCCGGGTGGTGCCGTCGAACGTCTTCGCGGTGTCGTCGATTCAGCTGGTCGACGCCGGCGCCGGCGCCGGCTCCGCGATCCGCGACGGCACGCACATCGCCGAGAACGGTGAATTGTCGACGGTGATCTTCCAGACCACGGTCTCCAAACTGCGCGACATCCTGGCCGCCACCGGCCGCGGCCGCGAGGACCACAGCCTGGGCATCCTGGCTGCCGTCGGTGCGGCCACCGACAATCGGCGCGTCAAGCTGCTCAATGCCGGCGCACACATGTCCCGGCTGCTGGATCAGCTCAACGGCATCGTCGCCACCGAGCCCGGGCCCTCGACGGTCTCGGCGTTGCTCGACGCCACCCACGGTCTGCAGGCGACCGCCCCGGACCTGGTCGACGCACTGCACCAGGCGGTCGAGCCGATGCGGGCGTTCGCCCAAAAGCGCGCCGAGTTGGCCTCGCTGGTCGGCGGCGGCCAGCACACCGTGGGCGTCGCGCGCGAGGCGTTCGACAACCACATCGACCAGCTGATCCGGATCACCCACGACCTCACGCCGGTGGTGGGGGTGCTGGCCAACCACGCCGAAAAGTACGTCCCGATCTTCACCCGGGTCAACCGGCTGTCCGACAAGTTCTTCGACCAGCTCTACGATCCGCGGTTGATCACCGGGACCCTGCGCGCCAACCTGTCCTTCACCCCGCTGCACACCTACACCCGCGCGGACTGCCCGCAGTACGGCGAACTGAAGGGACCGAGCTGCTTCACCGCACCGATGATCTCGGTACGGCCCGAACTCCCCGAGACGATGCTGCCGCAGAACTACCACTTCCCGGCCGGCCTGGAACCACCGGCGGGTACCGAGATCGGCCCCGACGGGAACCTGCGTGCCGTCGGGCCGCCGCTGATCAACCCCGATCGCAGCCTGGCGGACACCAACCCGCCACTGCCCTGGTGGACCGGGCCCTTCCCGCGAGTACCCAGCAACGCCGACCCGCTCGACCCCGCGCCGCCACCACCGGCGAGCCCTCCCATCCCGGCCCAACCGCACGCCCCGGAGTGGCAGCCGCCGGCGCCGGTTGCGCCCGCATCGTCCTTTAGCGGCGCAGTCGGGTCGGTCGGTCCCGCCGCCTTCGGCGGCAATGTCGGTCCCGCTGCCTTCGGCGGCAATGTCGGTCCGGTCGGCAGCCAGACCGAACGCGACCAGCTCGGTGTCATCACCGGGCAGCGTCAGCCGGCATCGGTGGCCACCCAGCTGTTGCTCGGTCCCCTCGCGCGGGGCAACGCGGTGTCGTTCGCCCCGGCCCCCGCAAGCACCGGAGGGCAGAAGTGAAATGCCGCGGTCCCGTGATCGGACTGTCCCTGTTCATGGTCGTCGCGATGGTGCTGACCTGGCTGGTCTACGCCACTCTGCGCCGCGATGTGGCCGGGGCGACGACCCCGTACGCGGCGGTGTTCACCGACGTCTACGGGCTGCGCGAGGGCGACGACGTCCGGATGGCCGGGGTGCGGGTGGGCCGGGTGGAGAAGGTCGAACTGGACGGGGAGCCGGCCGGCCCCCCGAAAGCAAAAGTCTCGTTCATCGTCCAAAGCGACCAGAAGCTGTACGGCAACACGGTCGCGTCGGTGACGTATCAGAACATCATCGGCCAGCGGTATCTCGGATTGTCGCTGGGTTCCCACGGCAGCACCGAACTGCTGCCCCGCGGGAGCGTGATCGGCGTCGAGCACACCGAACCGTCCTTCGACGTCGGCGCCCTGCTCAACGGCTTCAAACCACTGATGTCGCTGCTCAATCCCAAGCAGGCCGACGATCTGACCCGCGGTGTGCTGCAGTCGCTGCAGGGTGACCAGGCGTCGATCACCGCGCTGGTGGACCAGTCGTCGACGTTGACCGCGACACTGGCCGGGCGCGACGAGATGCTGGGTGGTCTCATCACCAGCCTGAACAGACTGACCGGCACCATCGCCGGACAAAACGACCAGCTCGACCATGCGCTGACCCAGGCCCGCATCGCGGTAGCAGACCTGGACTCGCGCCGCCCGGCGTTGCAGTCCTCGGTCGGGTCGCTGGCCCAGGTGACGCGGCAGCTCTCGCGGATCGCCGACGAGGTCTTCCCGTCCCTGGAGGAGATGATCAACCGCGAGCCCGGTTTCACCAAGCACATGGCCGGCATCGAACCGCAGCTGGCGTTCACCGGGGCCAACCTGCCGCTGCTGCTCAAGGGCCTGGGCCGGGCGTTCGGGGAGGGCGCCTACGGCAACGCCTACCTCTGCGACCTGAACGTCGCCGGATTCTTCCCGGGCCTCAACGACATCACCACGATCATCGTCAACGCGGCGACCCCCGGCAATGCTCGCCCGATAACCCAGAAGAACCTGGCCTGGCACACGCCGAAGTGCAGGAACACCGTCGATGGGTAACGCGATGACGTCACGGCCCGGCACCTTCTTCCGCCAGCGGCGGGCGCGGCCGCTGGAGTCCTACAACACCACCTGGCTGGGGTTCGGGGCACTGGCCGTGGTGGCTGTCGTGGTGGCCGCGGCGCTGTTCGTCAAGGTGCTCGGCGTCGGCTATACCCGCTACACCGCGGAGTTCGCCCAAGCCGCCGCGCTGGCCCCCGGCAACCCGATCGTGGTCGCGGGCATCGAGGTGGGCCGGGTAGCGAGCATGCGGCTCGCCGGTGACCACGTCGAAGCCGGCCTGACCGTGCGCAACGACATCGGGCTGGGCAAGGACACCCGGGCGAAGATCCAGGTGATGACGATCCTCGGGTCGCGGTATCTGAAACTGGAGCCCGCCGGTTCCGGCGCACTGCCCGGCAAGCGGATCAACCTCGCCCACACCGAGGTCCCCTACTCGCTGGAGTCGCTGCTGGAGGACGCCACCACCACGTTCGACCAGGTCGATTCCGACCAGTTCGGGCAGTCCCTGGCCGTGCTCGGCCAACAACTGAGCGGACTTCCCCCCGGTGATTCCGCAAGCGATGGCCAATCTGCACTCGCTGGCCAAGCTCACCGCCGATCGGCGCGATCAGCTCGGCACCCTGCTCGCCAGCACCCAGCGGGTGGCCAACACGCTGCGCAACCAGCAGACGCACCTGGGAAACCTGGTTGATCAGGGCCAGGACTTCATCGGGGAACTGGTGGCACGGCAGAACACCTTCCACGCCATGCTGGCTGCGCTGACCAACCTCACCGGCAATCTGAACAACGTCGTGGTCACCGACCGGTCGATGCTCGACGAGATGCTGATCAACGTGCGGGCGCTGTCGGACATGCTCGGCCAGCACGACGACCTGTTGCGCAGCCTGATCCAGTCCGCGCCGCCACCATTGCGGGGTATCACCAACGCCACCGGCTACGGCCCCGGTATCGAGTTCTTCGCCGGCAACGGGATCGCGATCGACTCGTGGATGTGCGCCATCAGCGGCCGCGCCAAGCAGTTCGGCATGATCGAGTACTTCAAGGACTGCAAATGAGAAGCCCTGTGTCAAGCCACCTGTTTTTGGTCCTGCAGGAGGCGCTGGAGAGCGCGGTGTGTGGTGGGGTCGTAGTCGACCCCGTCTCGCCAGCAGTGCCAGATGATGGTGAGCCAGGCGCGGGCGAGGATGCGGACGGCGTGGGGATGGTCATGGCCGCGGGCTCGGGCGCGTTGGTAGAGGTCGGCAGCCCACGGGTTGGCTCGACGAGAGTCGCCGGCGAAGTTGCAGACGGCGTCGCGCAGTTGTTTATCGCAGGCCCAACGGAAGCCGACGGCGCGGATCTTGCCGGACTGGCGGGTCGAGGGCGCAACTCCGGCCAGGCATGCCAGCGATTCGGGGGTGGGAAACTTGGCGCGGCAGTCGCCGATCTCGGCGAGCAGTCGGGCAGCGCGGACGCGGCCGGCGCGGGGCAAGCTGGTGAAGATGTGCGCGTCGGTGTGCGCGGCCAGTTGGGTCTCGATCTCGCCGGTGATGGCCTTGATCTGTTCGAGCAAGCTGGTGAGCACGGCGACGTAGGCGCGGGTGATGGCGGCGTGCGCATCGGCGTCTGCGCCGGTGAGGCCACGGGGTGCTGCGACGAGCCGCGAGTGCAGAACTGCCGGGTCGACTTTGCCGGAGTAGCCGACACTAGACAACCACTTGCCCAGTCGGGTCGGGCTGAGCCAGTCGGCCTGGTTCTGGGTGGTGAAGCGGGTCAAGAACTTCAGGCTGATCGAGCTGTCGATGGCGGCGAACAGTCCGACAGCGCCGGGGAACACGGCGCGCAGGTGCGCCCGCAGTTGGTTGGCGGTGCCGACCCGATGAGCAATGAGATCACGGCGGGCGCGGCAGGCGCGGCGCAACGCCACGGTGGGCGCGGTGTCGGGGACCAGCGCGCGCAGTCGGACGCGGTCGGTGCGCAGTGTGTCGGCCAGCACGAACGCGTCGAATCGGTCGTCTTTGTTGCCGGCCGACCCGTAGCGGCCGCGCAGATTCTTGATCTGGTTCGGACTGATGATCACCACGGTCATCTCGGCGGCGAGCAGGGCGTCGACGACCGGGCCGTCCGGACGTTCGATTGCGACCTCCCGACAGCCGGCACCGGCCAGCACGTCGATCAGTTCGGCCAGCCCGGCCGCGGTGTGCTCGACGGTGTGCCGCAGAGCTTCCCGGCCGCGGGCGTCGACGACCGATACCGCGTGATCGTCGCGGGCCCAGTCCAGGCCCCCGGTCACGTCGTTCGGCGGTGTCTCGGGCAATTGGGTAATTGGGGTAGTGCTGGCAGACTTCACGTCAGCCTCCTCGCTGCTAGCTCCAGTGGGGAGGCGCCCACTTGTGGTGCCGGTGGCGCCGGAACGTGGCTGCCGGTTCGCTCACTGATCGGCGCTCGCAGCACGCGGCCTTGGCGCTCAGCCCTGTCGACGGTCCGCACGTCCCGGGCAACCGCCAGATCTCGCAGATCTCATTTTGGACATCAACCGTGTCAAGCGAGCCGGGCGATGACCTGGCGGCACCTCGGGCGCATCACCGACCCATCCAAGACCAGTGACATAAGGATGGTGCACCAGTGAGCGCGCCACCGACCGTCGCCGCCGACGATCCGATCGAGGAGCCGACAGACACCGTCGCGGTGCCGCGCCGTTCGGCGCCGACAGTCACCCCCACCGGCCGGCGCCGCGTCACGGCGCTGATCTCTGCGCTGATCGCCGGGGCACTGATCGTCTCCGCCGCGGCCGCCTACTACTTCAACCCGTTCGGCGGTCATATCACTGTCACCACCCAATTCGACAGCGCCGCAGGGCTTTACGAAGGCAATGTGGTCGCGGTGCTCGGGATGCCGGTGGGCAAGATCCGCAAGGTCACTCCGAAGGGCGAGTACGTCGAGGCCGAATTCACCGTCGACCGCGGCGTGAAGATCCCCGCCGACGTGCGCGCCGTGACCATCAACACCTCGATCCTGACCGCACGGCAGATCGAGCTGACCCCGGCGTATGCGGGCGGTCCGGTGCTGGCCGACCGCACCACCATCGGGCTGAACCGCACCCGGACGCCGGTCGCGTTCGATCGGGTGCTGGACATGCTCGACAAGGTCTCCAAATCGCTCGGCGGCGACGGCAAGGGCAACGGGCCGGTGGCCGACGTGATCAACGCCGGCGCCGACATCGCCGACGGCAACGGCGAGAGGATCAAATCAACGCTGAGCGAGTTGTCACGGGCCCTGCAACTCAGCTCCGACCGCGGCGAGACGACCGGCGATCAGCTGACCACGATCATCACCAACCTCAGCTCGCTGATGGACGCGGCGGCCCGCAACGACGCGAAGTTGCGTCAATTCGGCTCCACCACACGCCAGTTGAGTCAGATGCTCGCCAACGAGGATTTCGGGACCGGGCGCACCGGCCGCAAGATCAACGAGATCGTCACCCAGGCGACGTCGCTGCTGCAGGCCAACCGGGACAACCTCAAGCATGCCATTCTCAACGGCGACACCGCCGTGACCACCCTGGTGGACAAGCAGCGCGACCTGGCAGAACTCCTCAACCTGCTGCCGATGACAATGGAAAACCTCTATAACGCCGTCGACACCAACAACGGGGCGGTCCGGCTGCACGCCCTGGTGGACAAGATCCTCGTCGACAGCCAAAGCACCAAGGAGCTGTGCAACATGATGCACCTTCGACAGTTGGGTTGTGGCACAGGAACTCTGGCCGATTACGGCCCCGACTTCGGTCTGACGTATGTCCTCGACGGCCTCTCGATGATGGGGCAGTAGACGTGGCGGCGCGCAACAGGCGGACAGCCAAGGCCGCGATGGCGCTGCTGTGCAGCGCGACCATCGCGTCGTCGGCGGCCGGCTGCGGCACCAGCGGCCTGGACAGCCTGCCGCTGCCGGCTCCGGGTATCGGCAGCGGGGGCTATCTGATCACCGCGGTGTTCGCCAACGCGCTGAATTTGCCCGGGCACGCCAAGGTGAAGCTCTCCGGTGCCGACATCGGCCAGATGGAGTCGATGGTCGCGCGCAACTACACCGCGGTCACCACGTTGCGCATCATGGACGGCGTCCGGATCCCGGTGGGCAGCACCGCCGAGTTGCGGTCGGCGACCCCGCTCGGTGACGTGTTCGTGGCGATCAAGCCGCCGGTTCACCTCGACCCGTCGGCGCCGCTGCTCAAGGGCGGCGACGCCATCGGGCTGGAGTCCACCGCGTCAGCGGCCACCGTGGAATCGGTGTTGAGCTCGGCGGCGCTGCTGGTCAACGGTGGCGCGGTGCAGAACTTCACCAATCTCGTCAACGGCGCCGGGAAGGCGACCGGCGACCAGGGCAAGGCATTCGGAAAGCTGATCAACCAGTCCAACGAGCTACTGGCGAAACTCAACGCCCGCTCCGGCGAGATCGAGACGGCGCTGCGCGAAACCAGCCAACTGGCCGACCGGCTCGATGCCCGCAGCGCCGCGCTCACCGACGTCCTCGACGCGGCCGGTCCGGCGACCGACACACTGGTGGACAACACCAGCCAGCTCGCCGACCTGGTCGAGGAACTGGGCGCGACCAGCCGGCAGCTGACCCGGTTCCCGTCGATTGCCGGGACCGACGATTCCGGGCACAGCTTCATCAAGGACGCCAACCTGCTCGCCGGCGCGTGGAACGACGTGGCGACCGACCCCAACACCAGCCTGTACGCCCTGAACCGGCTGGTGGCGCCGTTCATCAAGATGACTTCCGGGTCGGGTGTTTCGGTGCACGCCAGCATCGACCGTCTGGTGTGGGGCTCGATGCCCGACGCCGGGTTCAAGGGCGACCCGGCGTTCCACGGCCCGAAGCGCTACGACTGGGCCAAGATGGCCGGCTCGATCAAGTACGCGCTGTGGCGCCTACAAGAACGCGTGGTGGGACGCGGTCCGGACTCCGACATGGGGCAGGCACCGTGGACGGCGGTCGGTCCGCCGATACCGCCGACCCCGGCCGAAGCCGAGTGGGGCCCCGTCGAGCCGGGCCCGCCGGGACCGGGGCCGCCGGGACCGGGACCGAGGCCATGATCGACGCATTCAGCCGGCGCCTGGTGGCCCTGGTCCGCGCCGGTTACCGGCGCAAGAACCTGCTGTCGGGGGTCGCGTTGGCGATGACCCTGGTGGTGGGGACCGCCTACCTGCTGGTGGGCGCACTGCGGGTGAACCCGACGCGCTCGACCTACCAGATCACCATCGCGCTGCCGGATTCCGGCGGGCTGCTCACCGACCAGGACGTGTCGGTGCGCGGGGTACCGGTGGGCCGGATCGAGTCGCTGCGCATCACCAGTACCGGTGTCGACGCGGTCGCCAACATCGAGTCGACGGTGCAGATTCCCGCGGCCAGCAAGGTGCGGGTTTCCGGCCTGTCGGCCGCCGGGGAGCAGTACATCGACTTCGAGCCCCTGTCGAGCACCGGTCCGTTCCTGTCCGGCGGCAGCGTGGTCTCGCGGGACCAGGCGACCACGCCGATTCCGATCTCGCAGTTGCTGGCCGACGCCGACGGCATGCTGGCCCAGACCGACCCGGGCAAGCTCGAGCTGGTCAAAAAGGAACTCAGCCTGTCCGATGAGGGCCCGCGCAAGCTCACCGACATCGTCGACGGCGGCACCTTCCTGCTGTCCACCCTGGATACGGTGCTGCCGGAGACGGTGAGCCTGCTGACATCGAGCCGGGTCGTGCTCACCATGCTCAGCGACGTCAACAACGGTCTGGCCGCCACAACGGACAACCTCGACAAGGTGTTCAAGGGCATCAACCCGATGATCGGCGGCTATCAACGCCTGGTCGACCAGGCGCCCGGGATGCTGTCGTCGGTCGACGGGCTCTTCGACGATAACTCCGACACCATGGTCGGGCTGCTCGGCAACCTGGTCACCACGGCACAGTTGCTCTACGTCCGGGCGCCGGCGCTCAACGCGCTGTTCCCGAACTACCGCGGCTCGACGGTCGCGGCGCTCGACTCGGCGATCCACGAGGGCGGAATGTGGGCGACCGTCGACATTTACCCGCGCTACACCTGCGACTACGGGACACCGCGGCGGCCCCCGTCGGCAGCGGACTTCCCCGAACCGTTCCTGTACGGCTACTGTCGCGACACCGATCAGTCCGTGTTGGTACGGGGTGCTCACAACGCGCCGCGTCCGCCCGGCGATGACACCGCCGGCCCGCCGCCCGGCGCCGACCTGGCGGCGACCACCGACCCGACCCCCAAGGGCCGCTACACGATTCCCACCGACTACGGCGGCCCGCCGTTGTTGATCGAGCCGCCACGCTGATGTTCAAGGAGACGCCACCATGAGTACCGACGACGAGCCGGATGCCACCGAAGACGACAAAACCACTGCGCGCGAGGCGGAGTCGGCCGCGGCCGAAAAGCCGGCCGAGACCACCGCGCTGCCGGCACCGCGGTCACGGTCCCCCCGGACGCGGCGGGAGTCGCTGACGCTCGGGGGCATCGCCGCCGCCTACCTGGTGGTGTTCGGCCTGGTCGGCGGGCTCGGCTGGCAACTGTGGCAGCAGCACCGGATCGCCGCTGCCGGGGCAGCCGGGCAGCGTGCCGCGGTGGACTACGCCCAGGTATTGACCAGCATCGACTCGAACAGGGTGGACGACGACTTCACCGCAGTGCTCAACGGCGCGACCGGGGATTTCAAGGACACCTATACCAAGGCCAGCGTCCAGCTGCGCCAGCTGTTGATCGACAACAAGGCGTCGGCGCAGGGCGTCGTGGTGGACTCGGCCGTCCAATCCGAGTCCGCCGACAAGGTGGTGGTGCTGGTGATGGTCAACCAAACAGTCACCAACACCACCCGTCCTGATCCGCGGGTGGATCGCAGCCGAATGAAGATGACGATGCAGAAGGTCGACGGTCGATGGCTGGCGAGCAAGGTCGAATTGCCCTAGGAGGGAAGCTATGTGGGCGACCCGACTACTGACGGGGATGACGGCCCTGGCCACGGTGGCACTGGCGGTGGCGGCCACACCGGACGCCGGTGCCTCGGCGCCGTCGTTCTGCAACGGGCTGGGCGGCGATTGGGACGGGCACTACTGCAGCACCGACGTGCACTCCGAGCGGCTGGCAACCCGCTACATCCGGATGGCGGTGCCGGGGGATCTGGTCGATCACCCGGTGGCCGGGCCACCGATCCGCGATTACCTGGCGAAGTTGTTCACCAACTGGCGCGCCAAGGGCGCTTCGATGGTCGCCGACAGTTGGGGCAACGAGAATTTCGAGATTTTCCAGCACGGCGACGCGCTCACCGCGGTCTTCCACGAGGACTACCACTCCGACGGTCCGTACATCAACAATGCCTACCGCACCTTCACCTTCGATATGGCCGGCGGCCGGCAACTGCAGTTGGCCGACATCACCAGGCCCGGGGTCGATCCGCTGGCGACGATTCCGCAACTCGGCGAGCCCTACATCACCGAGGCCCTCGACCGGGCGTTCTGGGAGCATCGGCCCGGCGACTACCCGTTCGTCGCGGAGCGCTTCACCCCCGACAAGGTGTTCTCCGGTGGTTACCGGTCGTGGGCGTTGACCCCCGATGAGTTGATCCTGTACATGCCCGACTATCCGGTCGGCCACGACTCCCCGGTCCAGTACAACCAGATGCAGTGGTACATGGACGGCGGTAACGTCCAGGCGCACATCCCGCTGGCGGCGCTGCGTTCCATCCTCCGCCCGGAATACGGCGGTTCAGCGAGCCTCGACGAAGGAGAGGCGACGCAGGGACCGCCGCAACAGTAGAGCGGTTCAGCGAGCCTCGACGAAGGAGAGGCGACGCAGGGACCGCCGCAACAGTAGCTGGGCCTGAGGCACTTTCGCCTGCGCTGCTCAGCCGTAACGGAAGAGCAGCAGGCTCACCGTGACCACGGCCGCTGTCAGCGCGATCACCGGCGCAACGGCGACATGGGTCAGCGTCGCTCCGACGACGGCGCCGCCGATCATCGTCAACACCACGCCGTAGCGCAGCTTTTCGCGGTTCCCGGTGCCGCCGGCCAGCCTGCTGTCCACGCCGATGCCGGCGATGGTCGAGGTGAGCACGGTGGTGTAGAGCTCCTGGATGCCGAACTGGCGCGCGGTCGAGTTCTGCACGCCGAAGGCCATCGCGAGGCCGAGGATCAGGATCAGCTTGCTGGCGTCGTGGTAACGCAGCACACCGAACCCTGCCAGCGCGGCCAGCCCCACCAGCAGTGCCACCTCGATGCCCAGCGCGGTGGTGACCCAGGTCCGGGGACGCCGGCCCAGTGCCCGCACCAGGCGACCGCCGACGATCGCGCCGAGCAGGAACCCACCGACCGCCACGATCGCCGCGGTCAGGTCAATGCCGGTGTGGGCGACGAACAGGAAGCCCAGAAAGATCACATTGCCGGTCATATTCGCGACGAACACCCGCCCGAGCACCAGCACGCTGACCGCGTCGATCAGCCCGGTGGCGAAGGTCAGCAGCAGCAATGCCGCCACCGTGCGCCGTTGTGACAGCGGCGAGGTGACCGGCATGGCTCAGTTCGGGAACCGCGGTGTGAGGTCCAGCGAGGTGATCGTCGGCATCCTGGTGACCACCCAGCGGTTCTGGTCGCGTTTCATGTACAGCCGGTAGGTCAGGTACTTGATCTGCGGGATGCTCTTGCTCAGTTCGCTGGTCGCCGAGGTATTGGTGTAGACCAGCACGGTCGCCTCGGGGCCGTCCAGCGATTCGACCGCGGCGCCGACGATCTCGGTGCTGTCGGTGACCTTGGCCTGTTTGTTGCTCTCGGCGATCGTGGCGATGAACTTGCGGTACTGGGCTTCCAGGTCGCCGCTGAGGTAGACCGCCGCCCGGTCCGGAAGCGTGTCCATGTTCTCCGGCGTGTAGTTCCACAGTGTGTGGATCGCTCGGGCCGCGGTGCGGGCGATATCCAGTTTGGTGGCCACTTCTGCCCGGTCGACAAGATACGGCTGGGACGCGCCGGCGGCGAAGGCGGCGGAGGCCACGAACAGCGCGGCTGCCAGCGCTCCGGCCACCCGCAGGCCGATTCGCCCACGAGCACGGGGCTTTTCGGGTTCGGCCTCGGTTTCCTCGCCGGCCTCGACCTCGGCGCCATCAGCCGCCTCGTTGCTTTCGGTGTCACCGTCGGTGTCGGTTCCGCCGGCCTCGGGCTCGCCGCTGTCGTCGCCTTCCAGGTCGATCCGACCGTCCCCGGTCTCGGAGGACGTCTCGGTCACAGCACCTGGTTCAGATTGCTGATCTTCCACTGGTCCCCTTCCTTCTCTGCCGTCAGTAGCCAGCGGGACGCGGCGCTGACATCCTGCTTGCCGTCCGGTGACTTCCCGGTGTTCTCCACGGCCACCAGCACATTCGCGCTGCCGTCGTCGTTCCACCGCTCGACCCCGGCCCCGGTCACCGTCCCGGTGGTCCGTTCGCTACGCGCGACCGCGAGCAGGATCCGGTTGGCCTTGTCCTGGCACTCCTTCTCGAATTCACCGGTGGCGTGCGCCAGCACGTCGGCCAGGTAGTCGTTGGCGTGGAACGGATCCGGCGAGGTGAACATCGTCATGAAGGACTGCACCTCGCCGAGCACCTCGACGTCTCGCATCGCCGCCCGATGGTGCGACGTGTGCGAGACCAGCACCAGGGCGCACACCGTGATCGCCGCGACCCCCAGCAGCACAGCGGCGACCAGTGCGGTGGCCAGCACCCGACTCGGGGCGTTGCGCTCGACGAACAGCGGCGTGTCGTCGGGGCCGATCCGGCGCCGCGGACTCATTTCTCCTCCTCGGCGGGCAGCGGCTTGCTGACGACGGTGAGGTCGTCGACGAGCCAGTCCCCCGCCGTCTTCGCGAACGTGACCCGCACAGTGGCGCTGATCAGGCGCTCCTTGCCGGGAGCCCCGCGTTGACCCTGCAGGAACAGCAGCATCGTCGCCCGGTGCGGCGTCGCGCTCAGCACCGCGGCATCGGCAACCCGGTAGTAGTTCGGTGTCGGTTTGGCGCCGCCGATCGCTTCTTGCTGGGGCACCAACTGTTCGCGGTATTTCGCGGTCGCCAACGATTGGGCACGGGCGAAATCGTCCTGCAGCGACTCGGGGTCGTAGGACAGCATGTCCGCGACGATCTTCGGACCCTGCCGGGAGACCTGGGTCCTCGCCACATCCGACGCGTGTTCGGGCTGGTAGACCAGGAAGTAGCCGGCCACGGCGGCGATGACGCTCAGGGCGGCCGCCGCTCCGAATACCGCGCCGGTCCGGGTCCGGATGCCCACCGGGGGCTGCCGGTTGACGGCCGGGCGAACCTCGGTGCGCGCCAAGATATCTGCGAAGGTGCGCCGACGCCTGTCGCGCAGCGGCCAGAGCCAGCCGGCGAAGACCGGTGCGGTGTCGAGCAGGTGCGCCACGTCGCGCAGCAGCAGGCGGCCGGCGCCGACAGTCTCGGCCTTGCCGCCGCCGCGCACCACCTCGATCCCGCGGAACGCGCGGCCCAGGCTCCACCCGGCGTACGCCGGCAGCAACGTCCGGTTGACCGCGGTCGCCAGGATCGCCAGCCCGGCGATCGTCACCGCGATCCACCACCATATTCCGCGGTGCGGGAAGGACAGCGCCGCCAGCGCCATCGCGGCCAGCACGATCACGCCGGGCAGCAGGTCGACGCCCAGCGCGGCCGCTCGGGTCCGCCACCCGGCCGGTTGAGCCTGCGGCACCGCGGTTACTGCGTCGGTCACCGCGCCACCTGGTCAAGTCTTCCGATCCGGTACTGACCGTCCTCGCGGACCATCTGAGCCCGCAGCCGGTAGCCGACCTCCTTGCCCTGGGTCTCGACATTGTCGACCTTGACCCGGAAGGCCACCAGCACGTCGACCGAGCCGTCTGGATTGTTCCGCTCGACCGCGGCGCCCATCTCGGTGAGCTCGATGTGCACCTTGGCCGCTCGATACGCCTGGACGAAGATCTCCGCGAAATAAGTGGCCTGGGTTCGGAATTCTCCCGCGGCGCAGTCGAGGATCGTCTGCTGCGCCAAGGCGATATCGGCACTGTCGGGCGCCTGGGTAGCCAACACGCAGTGCTTGGCCGCCGCGATCGCCTCCGCGTTGTCACGCGCCATGGCCTGGCTCGCGGCGTGATCCCGCAGCCCCAGGTATCCCGCGGTCGCTAGACCCGCGGCCAGCACGACCAGCACGACACACAGGGCGACCAGGTGGCGACGCCCGAGGCGGGACTGCCCCGACCCGGCGTCTGCCACATCGGTCGGTACCGGCTCCGTCGTCGCGGTGTCTGCTGCGGTGTCCTCGTCCGTCGTGTCTGCGGTCTCGGCGGTGTCTGCGGTCTGCTGCTCCCCGTCCGGACTCACCGGAACGGTGCCAGCATCCCCTTCCATGCGTCGTCTCCTATGTTGGTCGAGTTCTCGACGGAGTATTCGACGCCGTCCGGCCCCACCGCCTGGCCACTCTGTGGATTGTAGATTGCAGCGGGACCCCCACCCGGGGTGTAGACGCAAGGGTTCGGTTGCTGCCCGTTGCACTGCACGCTACCGGTACCCGGCCGGGTCAGCGGGTCGTTCAGCGGCGGCGGCGTCGGGGGCACCATATCCGCCGGTAGCGGGTTGAGGCCGTTATTGATCGACGGCGCCGGGATCACGTGGCCCGGTTCGATCGGCTGATCACAGCGCGCCCCCAGTGCCGGGCAGTTGCGGATCTGGTTCGGGTCGCCGTACCAGGGGTTGGTGCCCATCGGAATGTACGGCTTGTCGCTGCGGCAATCCTTCGGCGTCGGGGCCCGCTTGCCCGGCACGTCGACACACGGGATGTTGCGGACGCCGCGCACGTTGTTCGACGGCGTGTCCTGCGGAATCCGGCAGGAGACGTCGGGGAGGTCGGCGGGACTGGTGTCGGCGAACGCCCGCCACTCCGATGCCGGCAGGTAGCCGGTCAGACACGGCGGCGGGTAGCCCAGGCTCAGGCCCGGAATCGGGATCGGGAAAACCGGGCCCGGGAAGGCCCCGAGTGCCACGTCTATTGATGCGCGCCCCGGGAACGTCGAGCTGACCGTCTGGACGATGGAACCGGCCTGCGGCAGGAACACCAACACCTGCTCGGTGTTGCGGTTATAGCGCCTGGCCATCTCGGTCAGGATCGCCGCGTTCGCCATCATCTGCGGCAGGCTGTCCCGGGTGTCACTGAATATCGTGTGCACCTGGTCGACCAGCGGCGGCAGATCGGTGATGATGTGCTTCACCGTCTCGTCCCGGCTCGCGGCCTGGCTGCTGAGGATGTTGAGGTTGCGCGCCCACTGCGTAATCGAGTCGCTCGACTGGACCTGGCTTTCGATGATCGGGGCTGCCTTCTCGATGATGTCGTCGACATCGCCGAGGTTGGCTTTGAGATCACCGACGATGGCCTGCGTCGAGTCGACCAGGCGCTGCAGCGACGGGCCCAAGCCCCCGACGGCCGTCGCCGTCTCGTCGAGTACCGCCGAGATCTTTCCGGTCGGCAACGCAGCCAGGCCACGCTGGGCGGCGTCCAGTGCCGGCCCGATCGCCGACGGCACCGTGCCCTTGGTGATCGTCTGGCCGTTCTTCAGGTACTGGCCCGGGTTGTCCGTGGACACCAGATCCAGGTACTGCTCACCGATCGCCGACACCGAATGCACGTTCGCCGACGCGTCGGCTGGAATCTTGTAATCGTTGGAGATCTGCATCGTCGCCTGCGCGCCCGTTTCGGTCGGCTCGACCGCCGTGACTCGCCCGATGATGGTTCCGCGGTAGGTGACGTTCGCGGTCTTGTACAGGCCGCCCGCCTCGGGCAGGTTCGCCTTGAGCGTGTACTGGCCGAGCCCGGCCAGGGTCGGCAGGCGCAGGTAGTACACACCCAACACCGCCAGGGCGGCGACGGTCACGATGCTGAAGATCACCAGCTGCCGTTTGATCTGAGAGGTCAGCAATTCCGGTCAGCCCTTTCCACATACGGACCGCCGGGCGCGGTGGCGGGGTTCGGCGTGTACCGGACGTCCGGGATCATCTTCTCGGGATCGTGGCCGAAGGACTGTTCGAGTGCGCGCAGCATCCCCGAGAACCCGGTCCCGGTCAGGATCGCGTTGTCGATTGACGCGTAGGTCAGGTCCACGACCAGCGACGAGTTGATGAAGTCGCCTCGCACCGCCTTGAAAGCACCATCGACGTGGTACGGCGCGGTGATCATGACCTGCAACAGGTCGGGTATGTACGGTGACGCCTTCCGCAGTTCGCGCGCCGGGCACTGCATCGACGTCAGCACCTGATGCAAGTCGGACCGGACCGGCGCGATCTGTTCATTGGTCGCTCTGCCCATCTGGCCGAGCCCGTCGATGGCGTTGATGAAGACCGTCTGCTGATCATTGAAGTACTTGAACAGCGGCGGGAAGTCCGTCAGCACCTTCTCGATGGTGTCGTTGTGCGCGCCGATGTAGCTCAGCAAGCGGTTGCTGGAGTCGATCGCATGCGTGATGTCGTCGCGTTGGTCGTTGAGCGAGCCGATGAAGATGTCCAGCTTGTCCAGGAAAGCCCGGATCTGCTGGGCCCGCCCACCCATGATCGCGTCGAATTCGGTGGTGATGGTGTCCAGGTCCGACAATCCACCCCGCTGCAGCAGCAAGGACAGACCTGCGAGAGTCCGCTCGATGGTCGGGAACGACGACGAGTTGTTCAGCCCGATCGTGTCGCCGTTCTTGAGTTCACCCACCGGGTCCCGCGGCGCCGAAAGCTCGATGTGCTGAGACCCCAGCAAGCTGGTCTGCCCGATCTTCGCCGTGGCGTTACGCGGCAGGTGGACGTCCTTGTTGAGCTTGAGCTTCAGGGTGGCGACCCAGTTCTTCAACTCGATCTGGTCGACCGCGCCGACGAACACGTCGGCCACCAGCACCCGGCTGTTACCGCTGAGCGCGAGGGTGTCGGGCACCTGCACGTACACGGTGTAGGAGCCGGCACCGCTGCCCGGCCCGCCCGGAAGCGGGACGTTGGCGATACCCCGCCAATCCCGGCACGACGTCAGCGTCAGCGCCACCATCAGCAGAACCACGGCCTGCCAGGAGCGCCGACTGACGGTCTTCATCACTCTGCTCCGTGTCATCAGCCCTCACCTCGCGGGGGAAGCGGTGCCACCGGGCCCGGGATCACGTTGGGCCCCGGCGGGGGCGGTGCTATCGGGCCCACCCCGGGCGGCTGACCGACGAAGGGCAGCGGTCCCGGAGCCTCGTCATAGGCGTTCGGCGGCCCGGGCGGGGTCTGGTACTGGGACTCGATCGGCGCCGGGTCCGGGCCGCCCATCAGCTGCGCCAGTGACTCCGGCGTCAACAGTCGCTCGGTGTCGTGGCCGGGCTGCACGCCCTGCATCCCCGGTGCGGTGATCCACCCCGGCTGGGAGTTCTTGTGCGACAACGGGGTGTCCGGCACCCAGATACCCGGCACGGTGGTGTCCTTGTATCCCGGCGGCGGCTGCAGTCGCGGCTCGGAGTACGCGATCTGCTTGGGCGTGGTGTACGCGCTGGTCCAGATGTTGATACCGAACGGCAGGTAGTTGAACTTGATCGCGTCGGCCACCGGGGCGAGATACTCCGCGCACAGTTCGGCCGAGTCCTGGTAACCCAGCCGGCTACCGGCCTGGATCGCGCTGCAGATGAACTGCATCGGGTTGGCGAAGTTCGGCAGCACCGGGAAACCGGTGACAGCGCCCTGCGCGGGGTGGTAGATCTCGCCCGCCCCGGCCAGCACGTTCGGCAGCACGTGCAGCGCGGTCTCGAAGCCCTCCAGCGGGTCCGGCTGCGTGATGGCCGTGGTCACCTGGGCGAGGTTGTCGATGGTGTTGACCAGCGACTTCTGGTTCTGGTTCAAGAACGCCCGGATGATCGTCATGGTGGCGTAGAACTGATCGGTGGCCTGCGCGAGGTCCTGATCGGTGCCGGTCAGGTTGTTGGTGAACTTGGCCAGGTCCCGGTTCAGCGCGACGAACTGCTGGTCGTTGTGGTCCAGCGCTCGGACGAACAGGGCCAGGCTGCGCGTCACACCGTAGAAGTCGCCGCGGCCCTTGTTCAGCGCGGTCAGCGCGTCCGAGAGGCTGGCAAACGTCGTGTTGATCTGCTGGCCCTTGCCGGCCAGGCTGTCGGCGAAGGTCTCGATCGCTTCGCCGATCGGCCCTTTCGGCTGCTCTTTGGTCGGACCCAGTTTGTCGATGAGGTTGGTGACGTCGTTGCGCAGTGTGTCCCACTCGACCGGAACCTCGGTGCGCTCCTCGGGGATCACGGCGTGGTTGGCCAGCACCGGGCCACCCCGATACGGCGGCTCCAACTGAATGTTGCGCGACGCCACCAGGGTCGGGTTCAAGATGATCGCCTTGGCGTCGGCCGGCACCTTGTACTTGCTCTTGTAGTGCAGGGTGACCTTCATCTTGTCGCCGGCCGGTTCGATCTTGTCGATGGCGCCCACCCGGACGCCCATGATCTGGACCGCGTCACCGGAGTACAGCGCATCGGTCTCCGGGAAGTAGGCGACCACGGTGGTGCTGGTGAGCTTGCGGTACAGCTGCACGGCACCGAAGCCGGCCACCAATGCCAGCACCAGCAGCGCCGATCCGACGATGACTGCCGCACGCGACATCTGGGGCAGTCGCACGTTGCGAATATCGAAAACGGTACTCACGTCCGGCTACCTCCCTTCCAGTGATCCGCCGCCGCCGCCTGGCTGACTGTTTCCGCCTTCACCGGGTGCGATGAACGGCGCGGGCAACTGGTCGCCGGGCCCGGGCGGTGCCGGCGGCCCGGGGGCCCTGGGCCCCGGCGGAGGCGCCGCGCCCGGGTTGGCCGGAGCCGGTCCGGGCATCGGACCCATCGGTTCGGAGCGCGCTCCGGGGTTGGCGTCGGGCATCGGTACCGGGGTGCCCGGCACCACCGGCGGTGTTTCTCCCGGCCGACCGGCGATCGGAATCCCCGGCGTGGACGGCAGGCCGTCCGGATTCGGCGGCGAGATCAACACATCGGTCGGACCCGGATACGGCCCGCTCTGGCCGAACGGTCCCGAGTTCGGGTCCAGGTTCCCGCAAGGCAGCGGGTTGCCCGGGGTCGGGAACATTCCGGCCGCCGGTGCGTACGAGCACGGCGAACCCGGCGCGACCGCCGGTCCGGGGTGCTCGGGCGTGCCCTCGAGCACCTGCGGCGCCGGTGGCGGCGCACCGTTGGCGAACCTGGTCCCGTTGGGGTCGGGGTAGCGGAACTCCGGCAGGCCGGCGTTACGCCAGAACTCCTCCGGCGAGATGCCCCGCTTCTTGAACGCCGAGTCGACCCACGGTTGCAGAATCCAGAACGGGACCACGTTGAGCGCCGAAACCTTGAAGTACGGCCCCGAGGCGATCGCGTCGTTGACGATCGTCAGGTACCTGCCCAATGTGGTGAAGATGTCCCGCATGTCGTCTTGGCGCCGCACCAGCATGCTGGTGATGTTGTCGGCTTCTTCGAACACGTGGTGAAGGTCCAGTCCCGGGTTGTCTTTGACCAGGCCCTGCACCTGTTCGCCGAAGTAGGCGATGTTGCCCAGCAGCGCCGAGATGGCCTGACTGCGCTTGTTGACCGCGGCCAGCAGGGTTTGCGTGTTGCGCAGTACCGCGTCGACCTGGGTGCTGCGGTCTCCCAGCACGGCGGCGATCTGGTTGGCCTGGGCCAGCAGGTGGGTGATCTCGTCGTCACGCTTGCCGATGGTGTCGGAGAATCTGGCGACGCCGTCGAGCGCGGTGCTCAGGTCGGGGGCGGTCTCGCTGACCGTGTCCGAGAGCACCTTCAGTGACCGCTTGACGGTGTCGATATCCCAGCCGGATGCGGCCTTGGTGACATCGAAGACCGCGTCGTAGAGCTGGTAGGGCGTGGTGCTCTGCCCCAGCGGCAGCACGCCCTGCGGCGGCATCTTCTTCTCGCCCTTGGGGTCGATCGCCAACACCTTCCGGCCCAGAATGGTGTCGGTCTTCACCCCGATCATGCTGTCCGTGCCGATCGGGTTGGCGCCGACGGAGAACCGCACCAGGACGTGATCCCCGTCGATGGAGAGATCCTGGACTTTGCCGACGTCCACGCCCGAGATACGGACCTTGTCTCCGGCGGTGAGCCCGCCGGTGTCGGAGAGCTCGCCGAAGTAGCTCGGTTCCGCGAAGAGCATCGGCACCGTGGTGAAGGTCTGCCCCACCAGGGTCACCAGCGCAACCGTGATGATGCCGATCACGCCGATGCGCGGCCGGTTGGACGGTTCCAGAGTCCTCACTGGGGTGTACACCTTCCGGTCGGCTGCTGCCAGAGCCGGACATTGCGAACCGGTCCGCCGGGCTGCAGGCCCGGAAGCTTGATGGTTGCGTCACAGATGTAGAAGTTGAAGAAGTCGCCGTAGACGCCGGTCCGCCCGATGAGCTTCATCGCCTTCGGAATCCGCTGCAACAGACCCTCGACGTCGGCCATGCGGTCCGGCGGCTCCGGGCCCGCCACCGGGAAGATGCTGTGCAGCTGCGGACGGTTGTCGGCCAACAGGTCGGCGAGGTTGCCGGCAGCATTGCCGAATTCGGCGGTGCCGAACGCCAGGCCGTCAGCGTGGTTGTTCAGCCCCTTGACGAGCTTGTCGAAGTTGTCGACGGTCTCGTCGAACGTCTTGCGGTGCCGAACCGCGGTGTCCAGCACCGTATTGAGGTTCTTGACCACCTCACCGATCGCGGCGTCCCGGTCGGCGATGTGCGCGGTCAGCTGCGCGGTCTGCTGCAGGATGTCGTTGATGGTGCCGCCCTGCCCCTGGAACACGGTGACGATGGAGGAGGCGATGGTGTTGATCTTGTCCGGATCCAACGACCGGAACACCGGCTTGAAACCACCGATCAGCGCGTCGAGGTCGAGAGCGGGCTGGGTGCGAGCGGCCGGAATGAACCCGCCGGCGGGCAGCCGCTGGTCCGCGCCCTCACCGTCGCCCCGCTTGAGCTCCATGTACCGGTTACCGATGAGGTCGGAGTAACGGATCTGCGCGGTGGTCGACTGGTACAGCGGCAGTGAGCGGTCGACGTCGAAATTCACTACGACGCGGCGGCCGCCGTCGACCAGCTGCACGTCCTTGACCTTGCCGATCTCCACTCCGGAGGCACGGACGAACTGCCCCTGGCGTAGGCCGCTGGCGTTGGTGAACTCCGCGGAGTAGCGGGTCGTCCGGTCGAACCGGATCTGGCCGAACACCACGACCAGCCCGACCGTGAAGAGGAGCAGCACCGATCCAACGGCGCCGAGTTTGACTGCAGTCCTGGTGATGTTCATGGGTTGATCGTGTTATCCCCGACTTGGCGGCCCCAGACGTAATCAATGGCCCAGGGCGATCCGACCTCGAAATGGTTGTACGGTGCTTGGCTGACACCGGTGTCGGCGACCAGGTAGGGCGCCGGCCAGAAATCGTGGGTGATCTCCTGCCAACAGCCCGGAGCCCCGCCCGGCCCGCCGCGGGCGTTGTAACGCGGCAGGTTGTCCGGGTAGAGGTAGGGGTTGGCCGGGCTGACCAGCTCGCTGACGGTGTCGAGTGCGTAACCGTCTCCACCGCCGAGGAATTCGTACACCTTGGGCGACCCCTCGGCGAGGTTGCGAATGGCGCAGAACAACTCCGGGCTGTACTCGTCCAGCAAGGCCGACACCGGGACCAGGTCGGAGAACTGCGCCCGGAAGTACGGCCCGAAGCGGTCGGTGATGTCCCCGCCGAGGTTGCCCACGCCGGCCGCGGCCAGCAATGCCGCGTCCAGTTGCTTCTGCTGGGCCGTGATCGTCTTCACCGGGGTGGTCGAACTCTCCAAGAAGCCGACCAGATCCGGTGCGCCGTTGGCGTAGACGTCCCCGAGGGCCGCGAAGCCTTTGAGGTCGCGGCGGAACAAGGGCATCCGGGCGTTGACGTCATCGAGGATCGCGTTGCCGTTGACCAGGGATTCGCCGAACTTGTCCCCGAGGCCCGTCAACGCCTCCGCCGCGGCGTGCAGCGTGAGGTTCAGTTTGATCGGGTCGACGCTCTCGGAAAGCTTGGTCACGGTCTCGAACAGGGTGTTCAGTTCCGTCGTCACCGACGTCGCGATGATGTGCTTGGTGCTGATGCGTTCACGCGTGGGGTGCTCCGGCGCGGTCAGCGACACGTACTTGTTGCCGAACAACGTGGTGGCCAGGATGTTGGCCTCGACGTTCGACGGGATCAGCTTGATGTATTGCGGGTCCACGTCGAGGGTGAACTTGGCCGCCGGCTTGTCCTGGTACTCGGTCGGCGAGATGCTTCCGACCCGTCCGATCTGCACGCCGTTGTAGGTCACCGGCCCACCCGGGTCCATCACCAGGCCTGCGCGCGGCGAGACCATGGTCAGCGGTGTCGTCTTGATGAATGCCCCGCGGAATTGGCCGTACACCAACGCGGTGATGATCGCCAGGACCGCGAAAGTCACCACGCCCGCCATCCGGTATGGCGGGGTGTGCGATTTGTTCTGTCTCCCGGTTGCCATGGCCATCACATCGTCAGGTTGAAGTTGGGGTCGACGCCGTAGAGCGCCAACGCAGCGAACAACACGATGGTCGGCACCGAGATCAGCGAGAGCCGCATCGATCGGCCGACTGCCTCGCCGACACCAACCGGGCCGCCACTGGCATTGAAGCCGTAGTAACAGTGCGTGACCATGACCACGACCGCGATCAAGATGGTCTCCAGAAACGACCAGAACACGTCGTCGGGTCGCAGGAAAGTTCGGAAGTAATGGTCGTAGGTTCCCGACGACTGCCCGAAGAACAGCGTCGTGACGACCTGAGGCGAGGCGAACGCCATGATCAGGGCCAGTGCGTACAGCGGGATGATCACGGTGAAGCCGGCCACCACCCGGGTCGACACCAGGTAGGAGATCGAGTTGATCCCCATCACCTCGAGTGCGTCGATCTCCTCGCTGATCCGCATCGCACCGAGCTCCGCGGTGGCTCCCGCCCCGACCGTCGCGGCCAGGGCGATACCGGCGTTGACCGGGCCCACCACACGGACGTTGACCAGCGCCGCGGCGAAACCGGTGTAGGTCTCCACGCCGATGTTGCCCAGTGAGGTGAAGCCCTGGATGGCGATCAGTGAGCCGCTGGCGAGCAGCACAAAACCGATGATCGCCACGGTGCCGCCGATCACGGCCATCGCGCCGGTGCCCATCCCCAACTCGGCGATGAGGCGCAGCGTCTCCCTGCGGTATCTGCGCAGCGCCCATGGGATCGCCCGGATCGCGGTCAGGAAGAACCAGCCCATCTGGCCGCTCTTGTCGAGCGAACGTCCGGCCGCCCCGACGTAACGTTGGTAGTTCGCGATCAGCCCGGGAAATCTGCCCCGCAGCACTGCCGAAGTCGACATGTCAGGTCCCCGTTCCGAACTTCACGCCGATGGTGGTCAGCACGACGTTCACCGCGAACAGTGCGATCACGCACAACACCACCGTCTCGTTCACGGCGGTACCGAGCCCTTTGGAGCCGCCGCGAACAGTAAGACCCCGATAACAACCGACCAAGCCGGCGATAAGTCCGAACACGCTCGCTTTCACTGTGGAGATGATCACCTCGGGAAGTCCGGTCAGCAATGTCAGCGTGGACAGGTAGGCGCCCCCGGACACGTTCTGCAGGTACACCCCGAACAGGAAGCCGCCGAACAGACCGATGACAATCACCAGGGCGTTGAGCAGCAGGGCGACGACGGTGGCGGCGATCACCCGCGGCACCACCAGGCGATGGATCGGGTCGATACCGAGCACCTCCATCGCGTCGATCTCTTCGCGAATGGTGCGGGCGCCCAGGTCGGCGCAGATGGCGGTCGAACCAGCGCCGGCCACCACCAGCACGGTGACCAGCGGCCCCAACTGGGTCACGGCCGCGATGCCGGCGCCGGCACCCGAGACGTCGGCAGCTCCGAACTGGGCCAACAAGATATTCAGCGTGAAGACCAAGAGCACGGTCAGCGGGATGGCGACCGCAACGGTCGGCACGAGGGCGACGCTGGTGATGAACCAGCCCTGTTGGAGTGTCTCGCGCCACTGGAAGGGCGGCAGGAACAGCGCACGGGCGGTCAGCGCACACATCCGGAAAAAGCCGCCGACCATGACCAGCGGCGGCATCACCCGATCACGGGCGAAATCGACCACGCGGGGACGCGTCGGAGCCGTCACAACACCCCCCTCACCGGAGAGCCCGCGTCACGACGCAGCCAGGAATCGCGTCGCACAGTGTCTCTCCGTCCGTCCAATGTTCCTCCGAGACCCGCGTCACCATAGCGGCCCAACGTGCCGTTGGCGACCATCGGACCATACCTGATGGCTCCGTGAGAAGGAGATCGATTCGGTCCAACGTGCGTTGCGTTCCTACCGGAGAGTAACGTGCCGCCACCTCAACCGTCGCCATTCTGCGCAGTATCGCTTGCGGCCGTTACCGACTCGTATCCCGAGGCGTTCCCGTAGCGGATTCGCAGCTCGGTCTTGAGCACCTTGCCGGCCGGGTTGCGCGGCAGAGCCTCGACGATCTCCAAGCCTTTGGGGTGCTTATAACGCGCCAGTCGCTCGGTCAGATAGTCATCGAGGTCCGTCAGGTCCAGACCGGCCCGGGTGAGGGCGGCGACCGCGATCGGAACCTCGCCCCATTGCTCGTGGGCGCGGCCGATCACGGCCACCTCGGCGATGTCGGGGTGACCGGCCAGGACGTTCTCCACCTCGGCGCAGTACACGTTCTCGCCGCCGGAGATGATCATGTCCTTCTTGCGGTCGACCACCCAGACGTAGCCCTCGGAATCCATCCGGACCAGATCCCCGGAGTGGAACCATCCGCCGGCAAAGGCTTCGGCGGTGGCCTCCGGGTTGTTCCAATAGCCGCTCATCAAGGTGGGTGCCCGGTAGACGATTTCACCGACATCACCGACGGCTACGTCGTTCATTTCGTCGTCGACGACCCGGGCGGCGACGGTCGGGATGACGGTGCCGACCGATCCGAGCTTTCGAACGGCGTCCTCGCCGAGCAGCATGCAGGTGACCGGCGACATCTCGGTCTGCCCGAATGCCGCCAGGATCTTGGTGCCCGGGAAGGTTGCCGCCATCTGGCGCAGGAGCGCATCGGAGGCCGGCGCCGCGCCCCAGGACATGGTCCGCAACACGATGTCGCGCGGGTTGGCCTGCTGCTGGGCGCAGACCGCCTGCCATTGCGCGGGCACCAGGAAGATGCCGGTGACCTTCTCGGCGGCGAGCACGTCGAGCAGTTGGCCGGCGTCGAAGGCACCGAGCGGATTGATCACCGTCGGAATACCCAGCCACATGCCGGGCAGCAGGTTGCCGACACCGGCGATGTGGAAGAACGGCACTCCGATGAAGGCGACGTCGCCGGAACCGGTGCCGGCAGTGTAGAGCGCGGTCATCGCCTGGCCGGTGAGGTTGGTGTGGGTGAGCACCGCGCCCTTGGGCCGGCCGGTGGTTCCCGAGGTGTACATGATCAGGGCCGGCGAATCGTTTTCGATGTCCACCGGCTGATGCGGTTGACCGGTCTCGTTGATCAGGTCCTCGTAGGCGATCAGGCCCTCACCTGCCGCATCACCGGGTTCATGCGGCGGTCCCAGCTTCGCCTCTCCTCCGTCGAGCCTCGCTGAACCACCCGCGACCACCACCGTTTGCAGCGTTCCGGTCAGCTCGCGCACACCGACGGCCACCGGCGCCAGCGCCGGTTCGGTGATCAGCACCTGCGCCTGGCAGTCGGTGACCAGGTAGGCGATCTCCGGTGGAGTGAGCCGGAAGTTCACCGGAACGGCGATCGCGCCGAGCATGTTCGCGGCCAGCACCGCCTCCACGAACTCGGTGCGGTTGAGCATCAGGATCATGACCCGGTCGCCGAAACCGACTCCGCGGCGGCTCAGCGCGTCGGCCAGCGCGGCGACCCTTTTCCGCAACTGCGCCCACGTGGTGGTCTGGCCCAGGAACCGCAGCGCCGGGGCGTCGGGTTGCATCAGCGCGTGCCGGTCCAGCTGGTTGACCCAGTTCTGCCGTCGAGCGCGGTAGGGCTGCTCAGCGGGATCGGTTGGTTGGCTCAATTCGGCTCTCCCGCTTCGTCGAGGCCCGGCTCCACCGAGCTTGCGGTCGACGCTAGGACGACGGCGACGACCCGACGCTAACCCGAAGCCAGTTGCTCGGCGCGGCGTTTGAGATTGTCGGCCAGGTAGTCCAGGGCGTCGTTGGCGGCCTTCTTGACCATCGGCTTGGGCACCGGCATCTGGGTTTCGACATCCATGTCGACGGTGAGCAGCGTGGTAGGGCCCATCCCGACCACACTGAACAGCTGCTCCTGCTTGGTGAACAGGTCACCCTGCTGCATCACGGTCTGGATCTGGGTCTCGCTGGGGTAGTAGACCGCCTGAATGAAGGTGCCGTCGAAGCCGGAGAACGATGCGTCCAGCCGCACCTGGCTGGGACGGCCGTCGTCGTAGCGGTGCAACACCCACAGCCCTTTGATCTCTTCGTTCCACTGCGGGTATGCCTCGAAATCGGCCACGATGCCCATGATCGTGGTGGCGTCGGCGGTGACTTCGACGGTCTTGCTCACGAGCGGCATCCGCCGAGCATAGCCACCGTCGATTCGAGCGCCGAGACCGACGTTTGGCAGCAGCGCTCTCGCACTTTGGCTACCAAACGTCGGTTTCGCGTTAAACCTGAGCGGTGGCGAGCAGTGCCCGGATGCCGTCGGGGATCGGCACCGGGCGCCGGGTGCCGCGGTCGACGTAGACGTGCACCCAGTGCCCGAGCGCGGCCAACGGCGCAGCATCGGTGCTGTCGGCGCCGCCCTCGTCGGAATCCCGGAACACCGTGAGCCGGTAGGTGACGCTGCTGCGCCCCAGCCTTGTGACCGCCAGCCCCACCACGAGCCGGTCCGGGAAGCCCAGTTCGCCCAGGAAACGACAACCCGACTCGGCCACCACCCCCAGCTCCGGCATGCCGATCGGATCGACGGCTTGGGCGTTGGCGCCGATCCATCCGTTGATCGCGGTGTCGAACAGTTGGTAGTACACCGCGTTGTTGAGGTGGCCGAACATGTCGTTGTCGGCCCAGCGGGTCAGCACCGGCCAGTGCACCGGAAAGTCGTGGCTGGTCAACCCTTCCGGTGCGGGCGGGACCGCGGCGTCCGAACTCATGGTTGTATTCCAACATGGTTGCCATCCGCGGCGCGGTGCTGGAGCGGATCGGGGCGCCACGCCCCTACGCCCGGTCACGGCCGCTCGCGGTGACAGAGCTGGACCTGGCGCTCCCCGGCCCCGGGGAACTGCTGGTCCGGGTGGAAGCCGCCGGGATCTGCCACTCCGACCTGTCGGTGGTGGACGGCAATCGGGTGCGGCCGGTGCCGATGCTGCTCGGCCATGAGGCCGCCGGCATCGTCGAGGACGTCGGTGCCGGCGTGGACACGGTCATCCGCGGGCAGCGGGTGGTGCTGACGTTCCTGCCCCGGTGCGGGCATTGCCCGGCGTGCGCCACCGACGGCCTGACCCCCTGCGAGCCCGGCAGCGCGGCCAACGGCGCCGGCACCCTGATCGGCGGCGGGATCCGGCTGCACCGGGCCGGGCAACCGGTCTTCCACCATCTCGGTGTCTCCGGTTTCGCGACCCACGCGGTGGTCAGCGCGACCAGTGCCGTACCGGTGCCCGACGACGTACCGCCGTCGGTGGCGGCGCTGCTGGGGTGCGCGGTGCTGACCGGCGGCGGGGCGGTGCTGAACGTGGCCCGCCCGGCCCCCGGGCAGACGGTGGCCGTGGTCGGACTCGGCGGCGTCGGCATGGCGGCGGTGCTGACCGTGCTGGCCCACGATGGTGTCGATGTGATCGCCATCGATCAGCTCCCCGAAAAGCTCGCCGCGGCCAGCAGTCTGGGCGTGCAGCGCACCTACACACCGCAGCAGGCCGTCGACGCCGGCGTACGCGCCCCGATGGTGATCGAGGCTGCCGGACATCCGGCCGCGTTGCAGACCGCGATCGCACTGACCGCCCCCGGAGGCCGCACCATCACCGTCGGACTGCCGCCTCCCGATGCCCGGATCAGCGTGTCCCCGCTGGGCTTCGTCGCCGAGGGCCGGTCACTGATCGGTAGCTATCTCGGCTCGGCGGTGCCCGCCCGCGACATCCCGAAATTCGTCGCGCTGTGGCGTGCCGGGCGGCTGCCCGTGCAACAGCTGGTGTCGGCGACCATCACCCTCGACGACATCAATGAGGCGATGGACCGGTTGGCCGACGGCGCCGCGGTGCGCCAGGTCATCATGTTCGATCCGCGCTGACCGGCTGCTCGAAGTTGAAGTCGGCCGGCCGGAAGCGGCGGGTCATCGCCCAGAAGGCGCCCGCACTGCGCGGCCACTGGGTGACCACGCGGCCGTTGGCCGCCCGAAAATAGTTGCTGCACCGCGTTGTCCATACGGTGCCGTGCATCCAGCGGTCGATCTTGGTGATGAAGTCGGCCAGCGTGGCGGGCCGTACCGCGACATAGGTCTTGCGTCTGCGCCGCAGGTGTCGGAGCACCCGGACGATGTAGCGCGCCTGGGCTTCCAACACGAAGATCACGCTGTTGGAGCCGACGTTGGTGTTGGGTCCGTAGAGCATGAAGAAGTTGGGGAATCCGGGCATCGTCATGCCCAGGTAGGCACGCGGCTCGTCGTGCCACGCCTGCCGCAGCGTGGTGCCGGCTTCGCCGGTCACCTCGATCTGGCCGAGGTAGTCGGCCGCGGCATACCCGGTCGCGCAGACCACCACGTCGACCTCGCACTCGGTGCCGTCCTCGGTGACCAGGGACCGGGAACGCAGTGCCTTGGCCGGGCTGGTCACCACCTCGACGTTGGGCCGCGCCAGTGCGGGCAGGTAGTCGGAGGAGAAGACCAGACGTTTGCAGCCCAGCGGGTGGTCGGGGGTCAGCGCGGCTCGCAGCCGCTGGTCGGCGATGTTGTTGTCCAGCAACTCTCGAGCGGTGGCGGTGAAGTCGCGGGTCTTGTCGCTGCCGTTCTCGATCACCGAGATGTTCGCCTCGCTGCGCAGCCACAGCCGCATCCGGTAGAGCCGCTTGGCCAACGGGACACGGGTGAACACCCAGCGCTCCCGCGGCGTGTAGCGCCGATCCGGTTTGGGCAGGATCCAGGTCGGCGACCGCTGCACCGAATAGACCTTCGCGGCGACCTCGGCCAACTCCGGCACCAACTGCGCTGCGGTGGAACCGGTCCCGAGCACGGCGACCCTGGCGCCGTCGAGTCGCACCGAGTGATCCCAGCGCGCCGAGTGCATCACGGTGCCGGTGAACGGCTGCTCCTCAACCAAGTCGGGCAGCACCGGCCGGGTGAACAGGCCGACCGCCGAGACCATGATGTCGAACCGGTGCTCGATACCGTCGCCGGTCACCAGGCACCACTGGCGACGGTCTTGCTCCCAGCGTGCCGAGCGGATCTCGGTGCGCAGCATCAAGTGCGGCTCGAGACCGTGGTCGATGGCGCAGCGTTCGAAGTACGCCAGGATCTCGGGTTGCTTCGACCACTGCCGCGACCAATGCGGGTTCAGGTCGAAGGAGTAGGAGTACAGGTGCGATTTGACGTCGCACGCCAGTCCCGGATAGGTGTTGATCCGCCAGGTACCCCCGACGCCGTCCTCACGGTCGAAGATGGTGAAGTCGGAGAACCCCGCGCGCCGCAGCAGGATTCCCAGCGCGAGCCCGCCCGGGCCGGCACCGATGATGCCGACGGACAGACCCGACTTCCGGGAGGTCATCGGATCTGCAGGCACTGGCCGCCGTCCACGATGAGTTCCGCGCCGGTGACGAACGACGCTGCCGACGAAACCAGGAAGGCCACCGCATCGGCCACCTCGCCCGGCCGGCCGAGCCGGCCGTTTGCGGCCACCGCGGCAAGTCGTTGTTGGGTGGTGTCGTCGAGCATCGGGGTGGCGATCGGCCCGGGAAACACCGCATTGACCCGGATGCCCGACGTCGCGAGTTCGGCCGCGACGGTCTGGGTCAGTCCGCGCAACGCCCACTTCGATGATCCGTAGGCGCTGTGCTGCGGAAAGGGGCGGATCGCACCGGTGCTGCAGGTGTTCACGATGGCGGCACCGTCAGCCTTGCGAAGGTGCCCCAGCGCCGCCTGGATACCCAGGAACGGTCCGAGACAGTTGACCCGCCAAGCATTTTCGAAACCGTCCGGTGTCTCCTCGGCGATCGCGGCCCGGTGCAGCACACCGGCGTTGTTGACCAGTGCGGTCAGCGCCCCGAAACGCGCCACGGTCGCGTTCACCGCGGCATCCCACTGCGCCCGGGAGGTCACATCGAGCGGAATACCGATCACCGCGTCGTCGGCCCGCTTGCTGACGGCGGCAACCAGCTCCGCTTCGTTGATGTCGCAGGCGGCCACCGCGAACCCGTCGGCTCGCAGTCGTTCGACGATCGCCCACCCCTGACCGCGGGCGGCGCCGGTGACCAGTGCTACCTGTGCTTCGGTCATCAGTGGCTGCCTCTGGCCTCGTTGAGATACTCGAGCGCCCCGCACCGTAATGCCTGGGATTCGGCTGCCAGCGTGATCATCTGGTAGCCCAGCCCGGCCAGCTTGCGTCCTGCCGCACCGGAACCGCCGTGTATCGCGGCGATCACGCCCGCCGCCGACGCCGCGCGATGGATCCGTGTCATCGCGTCGTGCAGGTCGGGATGGGTGGTGGCCTGGGCAACTTCCACGCCCAGCGAGATCGCCAGATCGGCGGGCCCGACGTAGATCCCGGCCAGTCCGGGCACCGCACAGATCTGCTCCACATCGGCAAGTGCTGCAGCGGTTTCGATCATCGCGAACACATCCGCACGGGATTCCAGGGCGCTCAGGTCACGGCCCAAACCTGATCGCAGCGGACCGAAGCTTCGCACCCCGGCCGGCGGATAGCGGGTGGCTGCCACCGCCGCCGCCGCCTGCTCGGCGGTCTCGATCATCGCGATGATGACCGCGTCGGCCCCGGCGTCGAGCACCCTGCCGATCGGCGCCGGATCCGCATTCGGCAGCCGCACCGCGGTGGCGATCGGCAGGTGTTCGACATGCCGCAGCATTCCCGCGATCTCGGCGTCGTCGAGGTAGCTGTGTTGGGCATCGAAACCCACGTAGTCGTAGCCCGCGCGGGCGAACTCCTCCGGGCCCAGCACCGTCGGCCCGGTGATCCAGCCGCCCCACAGCGGTGTCCGGTTCGCCAGCGCGACCCGCAGCGCCGACATCATGCGACGATCGCGATCTTGACCCGGTCCGGTACCGGACGGGTCGCCAACTCGAAGGCGGCCTGGGCGTCGTCGAAACCGAAGACGTGGGTGACGTAGTTGCCCAGCAGATCGGGATGATCGGCAGCGAACTTGCCGGCGGCTTCCAGCATCCGCCCGCGGTCGTGGGTGACACCCGCTATCAGCGTCAGGTTGTTGCGCAGCATGGTGCGCATGCTGATCGGGTAGCTGTCGTCGTCGGGAACGCCGAAGTAGAACACCGTGCCGCCGGGTGCGACTGCTTCGATGGCGTGACCCAGGGTGGCGACCTGGTGGCCGACCGCCTCGATCACGATCTCGGGCCGGTCGGTGGTGTCCAGGTGATGCACCCAGCGGTCGCTGGTGGACCGCACGACGGTGTCGACGCCGAAGGCGGCAGCGACATCTCGCCGGTCGACCGGGTCGACGCCGGTGACCCGCCGCGCGCCGGCCGCTTTGGCCACGGCACTGAACAGCAGACCGATCGAGCCCTGGCCGAGTATCGCCACGTGGCGGCCGGCCAGATCGGGAAGCTGTTCGACGGCGTAGAGCACGCACGCCAGCGGCTGCAGGCCCACCGCTTCGGCAGGAGCCAGGGTCGGGTCGTAGTCGGCGAGTCCGTCGCCGTCGCTGACCACCCGCTGCATCAGGCCGTCGAAGCCCGACGCCCAGCCGACAACGCGATCGCCGGGACGATGCCTGGGATGTCGACTGGTGATCACGTCCCCGACGATCTCGTGGATCGGGAAGCCGTTCTTCTCCGCCGCGCCGGCACCGCTGTCACCGGGCAGCCTGCCCTGCGCCCCACGGAAGGCCGGAATGTCGCTGCCGCACACTCCGGCGGCGACGAAGGCCAGCAGCACCTGCCCGTCGGCGACCTGGTGCTCGGTGAGGTCGGGGACCTCGATCCGCTCGAATTCGTATGGCGCGATAAGCCGGTGTGCCCACATGTTTCAGACCTCCACCGGAATAGTGTTCCAGCCCCACTGGAAACTCGAGGGCAACCTGGTCGCACCGTCTTCGACAATGCGGTAGTCGCCGACCCGGCGCAGCCATTCCTGCACCAGGACAGTCACTTCGAGGCGGGCCAGGTGATAGCCGATGCAGAAGTGCTGTCCGCGGCCGAAGGCCAACGATCGTTTGATCGGCCGGTTCCAATGGAATTCGTCGGGGTCGGGGTACTGGCGCTCATCGCGGCTCGCCGAGGCCAGCAACGTGATGATGCGCTGGCCCGGCGTGATGGTGGTGTCGTGCAGGGTGAACGGTTTGCGGGCCGTGCGCGCGAACCATTGCGCCGGCGCGCAATACCGGAACATCTCCTCGCGGGCCAGCTCCACTCCGGCCAGGTCGGCTCGCACCGCGGCGAGTTGATCGGGGCGGCGAGCCAGCTCCCACAATCCGTGCGCGACGATCTTGGGCACCGTCTCGGTGCCGCCGATGTAGATGCACAGCAGCTGGGTTGCCGCTTCGATGTCGTCGAGCGCGCTACCGTCCGGCAGCCGGTAGGTCAACATGCCGTCCACGATCGGGAGCTCGCCGCGCTGTTCGGCGCGCCGACGTTGCACGGCCGGGACGAGATGTTCCAGGTAGTTGGGCCGGGCCCGGGCGGTGTCGACCCCGCTGCCTGCCTCGGCCAGGCTGCCGGCGTTCACCGCGGCCAGCACGTCTGGCGCGAAACCGATGGGGATGCCCAGCAGTTCGCAAACCACCTGGGCCACCACGATTCCGCCGTAGTCACAGGTCAGGTCGAAGCTGCCCTGCGGCAGCAGCTCATCGAGGCGCTGATTGGCCAGCGTGCGGATCCGATCCGCCCAGTCGGCCACCGACCGGGGCCGAAACGCCGGTGACTGCAGCCGGCGGATGTCGTCGTAGATCGGCTTGTCGAAGACGGCGTGGAACGGCAGCGGATGCAGGGGTGGATCGGGGACCGGCCCGCTGTTGTGCTGCGCCAGTACGTTGGCCGCGGGCAGCGTTCCCTCGGAGGCGACGAATGTGCCGTCACTGATCCCCAGCACATCCCAGATGTCATCGAATCGGGATAAGGCGTACAGATCCCACTTCGGTACGTAGTACACCGGGTGGTGGTCACGCAGCACGCGATAATACGGGAGCGGGTCGGCCATCACCGCCGGGTCGAACGGGTCGTAGGAGAAGTCCGGTTCCGCAACTGTTTTCACGCCGCGCCCCCTTGGAGCGGGGCGGGCGGCAGGGCCTGCAGGATCGAGTCCTCCCAGCCGTCTCGCAGCGCCGGCGCCACACTCATCCACGTCACGATCTCGGCCGGCGGTTGCCCCTTCCAGGACGGATAGTGTTCGGCGAAGCAATCCCAGTCGCCGTCGAGCGCCCAGTAGTGGATGACCTCGTTGAAGCGGAACGTGGTGGTGAACGAACCGAGCCAGCGTTTGCCGGTGCGTTCCGACCACGGCACGTACAGGCGCTCCAGCTCCCGGATGTAGTCATCCTGCCGGCCGGGCTTGGTCTGCATGATCTCCTGAATCACCAGGGTGGCATCGAAGCCGGCGGCGCAGAGCTGCGACAGGGTCTTGTTGTGCGGGCCGGGATACATGATGCGACCCTCCCCCGATGCGCCGATCCCGGCGAGGTACGCCGACCAGTCGGCGGCGGGCTGGGCGTGGCTGCCTCCGCGGCGCTGCGCCCGTCCGATGCGGGCGTAGTCGGCGAACGCGTCGATCTCCCAGATGATCGTGACCTGCGGCCAGTGTCCGTTGTAGCGGGTGGTCTCCCACAGCGCGAACAACCGGGCGCCCAGCTCGGTCATCATCGGCTGGTAGATGCCGGCGAATGCCTCGGTGAATTCGACGGCCAGACCGCGGCCGAGGTCGATCGTCTCGTGCAGATACAGCAGCGTGTGGTCGTAGTGCTTGCGCATCAATCGACCGGTGTCAGATCGGAATCGACAGGCAGACAGCGCTTTCGGTCACTGCGGAAAACCTCGGGGTCGTCGGCCCGGTCGTCGACCCGGGCGTCGGCGGCAGTCAGCGCCTCCCTCTTGAACACCCGCCCCGCCGGTGTGAGCACGTGGCGCACCGCGCTGAGCCGGTGATTCACCGCCACCGGCCAACTCTCACCCCACAGCACGACCTCGGTCAGGCTGCGCCGCAGCGCCAACTGCACCCGCTCGCCGATCCGCGGGTCGGCCACGAAGGCATCGGCGACGACGGCCAGCCCGTGGCCCGCCACGGCGCCGGGCGGTGCGGACAGTTCGGTCTCCAGGTCGGTGGTCTGCACACCCAGGATCTGCAGCGGCCGTAGGTTCTGGCCCGACGGCACCATCACGTTGACGTCCCAGCCGGTCGCCACCCGGTGATACAGCCACCCGCCGGCCGCCTGCACCAGACCGGCGATGTCGAGCGCAATGACATCGAGGCGGTAGCGCAGATGCCGGTACTCGGGTAGCGGGTCCAGCGTCGCAGCGGTGCTCGTCATCGCATCATCCCAGCTCGTCGTGAGAATCTCAGACGGCGCCACCGGCCGCACGAGGGTCTCCCGTCCGCGTGGCGCAACTCTGGGAGATATTACAGTTGACGCTGAAGTTGTAAAGTCACGAATCGTTGAACACCGTCGTGGAAAGGGGTGAGGCGAAGTGAGTCTGGTCGCCGGACACGGCCCGCTCAGCACCGAACGAGCCGGCTGGTTCTCCCCCGAGATCTCCACGGACCTGGTGTACGTCGAGCCGCACCCCCGCCGGGTTCAGGCGGTCCGCGCTGATCGCACGGTGCTGGACACCGAACGCGTCCTGCTGGTGCATCGCCGAGGTCAGCCGCTCAGCTACGCCTTTGCAGCCGAGACCGTCGGCGATCTGCCGCATCGAGCGGTGCCCGAGGCACCCGGGTACGTGCAGGTCCCGTGGGATGCCGTGGACGCCTGGTTCGAGGAGGGCCGCCAACTGGTGCACTACCCGCCCAACCCGTATCACCGGGTCGACTGCCGGCCCACCAGGCGGGCACTGCGCGTCGAGGTCGGCGGCGTGCTCCTGGTGGACACCGATGACACGGTCATCGTCTTCGAGACCTCCGTGCAGACCCGGCTCTACGTCGCGGCCGAGCACGTCCGCACCGACCTGCTTCAGGCGTCGACCACCTCGACCTACTGCAACTACAAGGGCTACGCGACGTACTGGTCCGCGGTCATCGGTGAGACGCTCGTCGAGGACGTGGCGTGGAGTTATCCGGATCCACCACCCGAGAGTCAGCCCATTGCAGGGTTTTTCAGCTTCGATATGACCCGTGCCGACGGGTTCGCCGAACTGCCGGAGCCGGCCGCTGCGCTATAGCCGCGCTTGTTCGGCGATCTTGTTGTCGCTGGTGCGCAGCGGGCGGATGAGACCGTCCTGGACGAAGGACGCGATGAGCTCACCCTCCTCGGTGTGCACGGTGCCGCGGACGTAGGACATCCCCGCGCCCACCTGGGTGCTCTCGTGGCCGTAGAGAATCCAGCCGTTCCAGCGCACCGGCTCGTGGAAACTCACGGTGACGGTCATCGGCGCGGTGGACACGGTCAGATGCGACTGACTGGTGCCGATGCCCGCGTGCGCGCGCATCGTGGTCGAGATGCCCAAATGACCGGTGAAATAAGCGATCAGCGCTTTCGCGAGGTCGTCGCGTGCGGGGATGGGGTCGTAGTGCAGCCAGGCGTAGAGCTCGGGCGGTCCCACCTCGTCGGGACTGTTGACATCAACGACGTCCACCAGCCGCACTTCACGTCCGTCCATGGCCATCGCGCAGGGGTTGGCCTGCGCCGGCGAGGCGACTTCCGGGCGCGGCAGGTGGTGGGTGATGACGTCGGCCGTCGGGACGTCGGCGAGCACCGTCATCGTGGCGCAGCGCTTTCCGTTCTGCAGTACCGAAATGACCGCGGTGGCCGTCGAGCGGCCCTCGTTGATCACGTCGATGGTGTACTCCGCCGGCGGTCCGACCAGGACGGCCCGGGCGAACACGGCGTGCACCGATCGGATCGACTTGTCGCCGAAGCGTTTCGCCGCCCCGACGATGGCTTGCGCCAGCAGTTGGGTGCCTTCCACCACTTGCCGTTCGTCGTCGCCGGCGAGGCCGGTCGCACCGGTGAAGCGGTCCTGGCCATCCGGCGTCACCTCGAACAGGTCGAGCAGGCCGCTGACCGACCAGTGCGCGGACGGGGATGTGTCGGTGGGTTTGGTGGGCTGGACCATTCCGCGAGCGTGACATTTCAGTCACGTTTTGTAAAGTAGGCCTGATTTCGTACACGCCCGCAGGACAGGAGGACGACAGTGTTGAGCATCGCCGAAACACGCCTCGAATCCGACACCCCGGCAGCCGGGCTCACGCCGGCCCCACTGGCCGGCGGCTTCTGCTTCGGGGAGGGTCCGCGCTGGTTCGAGGGCATGCTGTGGTTCTCCGACATGCTCGGCGAAGCGGTCCACACCGTTGACCTGCAGGGCTCGATGACCACGGTGCCCCTGCCCGGGCACACCCCGACGGGGCTGGGCTTCCGCCCGGATGGATCGCTGCTGATCGCGTCCGCCGAGGACCGCCAGGTGCTCTGCTACGACGGCGACACCGTCACCATGCTGGTCGACCTCAGCGGCTGCGTCCCGGCCGACCTCGGCGACATGGTGATCGACAAGGCGGGCCGGGCCTACATCGGTTCGCAGGCCCACTCCGGTGGGGTGGTCGTGCGGGTCGATCCGGATGCGGGCGTGCACACCGTCGCCACCGACCTCGACTTTCCCAACGGGATGGTGATCACCCCGGACGGTCGCACATTGATCGTCGCCGAATCGATGGGCCGCCGGCTCACGGCGTTCACGGTCGGCGCCGACGGCGGGTTGCGTGACCGCCGAGTCTTCGCCGATGCGCTCGACGGGCCGCCGGACGGCATCACCCTCGACGCGGCGGGCGGGGTCTGGACGTCGATGACGCTGGCCCATCAGTTCGAGCGCATCGTGCCGGGCGGCGCGGTCACCCACCGCATCGACGTCGGCGACCGGGCCGCGATCGCTTGCACGCTGGGCGGGCCCAAGCGCCGCACCCTGTTCCTGCTGTCGAGCCCCGGTGCCTACCCCAAGCGCCTGATCGGGACTCGCGAATCCCGCTTGGACACGGTGGCCGTGGAGATACCCGGCGCCGGGCTGCCCTGAAAGGCATCTGATGACCGACTCCTACTACGAACTGCTGGATGCCGCCGACCCGCGGGGCGAGAAGTTCGGTGCCACCGATCTGGTGCGCGGTACCTGGTCGGCTCAGATCCAGCACGCTGCACCGGTTTCGGCGCTGCTGGTGCGGGCGCTGGAACGCCACGAGGCCCGGGACGACACCCGGCTGAGCCGGGTCGCCATCGACCTGTTGGGACCGGTTCCCGCCGAGGGTGCGCTGTGGGTTCACGCGCAGGTCGACCGGGCCGGCAAGCAGATCGAACTGATCAGCGCCGAGATGCTGGCCCCGGGCCCCGACCAACATCCGCGACCGGTGTCCCGCGCGACCGGTTGGCGGCTGCAGACCTTGGACACCGGTGACGTCATGCACGCCTCGGCCGCTCCGCTGCGGCCGGTCAGCGAGGCGCGCAGTAACAACATGCAGGAGAACTGGGATCGCAACTACGTGCACAGCCTGGATTGGCGGTGGCTGACCAAGCCGCTGGCCCCCGGTGCCGGCGAATCCTGGATCTCACCGATCGTGGACCTGGTGGCCGGCGAGACGATGACCCCGCTGCAGCGGCTGTTCGCGGTGGCCGACGATGCCAACGGTGTCGGCACCAAACTCGACATCAGGAAATGGACCTTCCTCAACACCGACCTGGTGGTGCACGTGCACCGGATTCCCGAGGGCGAATGGATCGGTATCCGCGCCGAGACCAATTACGGGCCGGACGGCATCGGGACGACGATCGGCACCCTCTTCGACGAGCAGGGCGCGGTGGCCGGCATCCAGCAGTCAGTGCTGGTGCGACGGCGTTAGCAGGCCGCGACGGCGGGCGGGAGCAACTCGACGAGCCGCAGCCGCGAGCCGGTGATCATCCCGGCCACCAGACGCCCGGCATCGCCGGTCGACGCGGCGGCGCTCGGGTGTGCCGACCGGATGATCGACGCCCGCACCTCGGTACCCACGAATTCCGCATCCAACGCCGCAGCCCAGGCGTCGAACTCCCGGCGGACACCGGCACAGCTCACCCCGGCCAATTCCGGGCTGACCAGGACGACATCACCGCGCCCACGTGCGACCATCTCCGGAATCACCCGGGTGGCAAGGATTTGCGCCCCGACCCGTGCCCCGTGCGCGCCGGACGGTGGCGCCGATAGGCCCACATCGGTGATGAGCACGTCGGGCGTGCCGATGAGATATTCCGCGGCGGCCAGAAACCCGTCGATCGACGGCGGGTCGGCGAGATCCAGGTGGGCGGCGAACGCACTGTCTCCGCGCTCCCGAAGCTGCGCGGCGAACCGCTCGGCACTCTCGATGTGCCTGCTACCGATCAGCACCAGGTGCCCGTTCAGGGCCAACCGCGCCGCGGCTGCCCGCCCGATCCCGGACGGCTCGGTGACGACCATGACGACACGCTGCGGATGGCTGCGTTCCTCGCACGTGACTTGTGGCGCTTCGATCACGATAATTGCCCTACCGCCCTATCCAGTGGCCCCGCGACGGTGAGGAACGATGGCCAGGCACCGAACCAGCGTGACAGTCTCGCTATTTTTTGTAAAGTCTCTGCTATGACCCGCAGCACGGTGGACAGCCCCGACGGTTCGACCCGGCAGCGGATCCTCGCAGCCACCGCCGAAGTGCTCGGTCGCAACGGAATGACCAAGCTCAGCCTGTCCGAGGTGGCCTCCCAGGCCGGGGTGTCACGCCCTACCCTGTACCGGTGGTTCCCGTCGAAGGAGGAACTGGTCACGGCGTTCTCCCGCTACGAGCGGCATAGCTTCGACAGTGGCCTCAGCCAAGCCACCGAGGGATTGAAGGGCACCGAGAAACTCGACGCGGCACTGCGTTTCATCGTCGACTACCAGCACTCGTCCACCGGGGTACGGATGATCGACATCGAACCCAAACATGTGCTCGGCGACTTCTCCCGGATCATCGTCCCGATGCGCGAGGGGCTGCAGCGGATGCTGTCCGGCCCGGATGCGGCGGTGAAGGCGGCGGCGGCCATCCGGATTGCCATCTCGCACTACATCATCCGCAGTGACGACTCCGACCAGTTCCTCGCCCAGCTGCGTCAGGCGGTCGGAATCCGCCACCGCGATTAGTCGAAGAGCACCGCGGCATTGAGATAGCCGGCCGGATCGAACGCGGCTTTGACCGTCCGCATGGCCGCGATGTCGGCCGGCCCGCGCGACATCGGCAGGTAGGCCCGCTTGCGGCTGCCCACTCCGTGTTCGGAACTGACATTGCCGCCGCACTCGGCGATGAGCTCCATCATTGCGGCGTAGAGCCCCGGTTCGGCCGCTGCCGAACAGCGCAGCACGTTCAGGTGCAGGTTGCCCTCGCCGATATGGCCGAACAGCACCGGCAGCGCGTCCGGCGCAAGCTTGCGCACCAAGGTGCCGGCCGCGGCGGCGAACCCGGCGACGGCGGACAACGGCAGCGAGACATCGAATTTCAACGGTGGGCCGAACGCCCCGAGCACGTCAGCCACGGCCTCGCGCAGCCGCCAGAGCCGCTGTCGGGTGGCGGCGTCAACACCGACCGCCGGCTCGTCGCCGGACGACACCTGCCGCAGCAGGGCGGCGAGCCGATCGGTCTGGTCGGTGTCGCCGGCCAACTCCACCAGCAGCAGCCAGTCCCCGCCCACCGGCGCGGCGACCCCGAGTCGCTCCCCGGTGAGCGCGGCGACGCCGGCGTCGATCAACTCCAGCGTCGCGATGCCGTCCAGGTCGCGGAAGACCCGGGCGGCGTCGACCAGGTCGTCGAGGTCGGCGAAGCCGCAGACCGCGGTGATCCGATGCGCCGGTGCCGGGCGCAGCCTCAGATCCAGGCCGGTGATGACGCCCAGGGTGCCCTCGGCACCGACGAACAGGGCCGGCAGGTTGTAGCCGGTGTTGTCGGCGCGCACCGCGCTGTGCCGGGCCAGCAGTGAACCGTCGGGCAGCGCCACCTGCGCGCCGAGCACCTGTTCGCCCATGTTGCCGTAGTGCACGGTGCACAGACCGCCGGCGTTGGTCGAGGCCATCCCGCCCACGGTCGCGGTGTCGCGGGCAGTCAGGTCGACACCGAACACCAGGTCGGCCGCCGCGGCGGCGTGTTGCACCGCCGCGAGCGTGACACCGGAGCCCACGCTCACCCGGCGCTCGACGGTGTCGACATCGCCGATGGTGTTCAGCCGCTCGGTGGACAGCAGCACATCGTCATGTTCGGGGACGGTGCCGGCCACCAGCGAGGTGCGGCCGCCCTGGACGGTGACGTAGGCGCCGCCGTCCCGGCAGACCCGCAGCACCGCAGCGACCTCGTCGGGCGATCCCGGGCGCACCAGCGCACCGGCCCGGCCGCGGTAGCGTCCGGTGTAATCGACACTGCGGCCGGCCAGCACATCGGGATCGTCGGTGACATAGGAGGGTCCAACCACCTCGGCCAGACTCTGCAGCAGGCTCGCCGTCACCGCCCCGGTCTACCACACGCCGCGCTACCTTTCTCTACATGGCTAACCGCGAGGACGTCTCCTTCCGATCCGGCGCCGATCGAGTCAGCGCCTGGCTGTACCGCCCCGACCCAGCCGGCGCAGCCGGCCCGAGCGGCGCGCCACTGCTGGTCATGGCGCACGGCCTGGGCGCGGTACGCACGATGCGCCTGGACGCCTACGCCGAGCGGTTCGCCGCCGCCGGCTACGCCTGCCTGGTGTTCGACTACCGCAACTTCGGCGACAGCGACGGCGCGCCGCGCCAGTTGCTCGATGTGGGCATGCAGCTGGCCGATTGGGCCGCCGCGGTCGACTTCGCGCACACCCTGGCCGGTGTCGACCCGGCCCGGATCGGCTTGTGGGGCACCTCGTTCAGCGGGGGGCACGTCATCGCCACGGCGGCACGGCTGCCGGTGGCGGCGGTGGTGGCGCAGTGCCCCTTCACCGACGGAATCGCCTCGGCGCGCACCATTCCGCCGCTGACCACCGCGCGGGTCAGTCTGCTGGGTCTACGTGATCTGGTCGCTGCCCGGCTCGGCAACCCGCCGGTGATGGTGGCCACCGCCGGCCGCCCCGGGGAGGTCGCGCTGATGACCACGCCGGACGCCTATTCGGGTTACCTGAAGCTGGTGCCGGAAGGAGAGACCGTACGCAACGAGGTCGCCGCGCGGATCGCGACGAAGATTCTCACCTACCGTCCGGGCCGGCTGGCGGCCAAGGTGGCCTGCCCGATCCTGTTCTGCGTCTGCGACACCGACTCGGTCGCCCCGCCGGGACCCACCCTGCGCCACGCCGCGCGGGCCCCCCGCGGCACGGTGAAGCGCTACCGGGAGGGGCACTTCGACATCTATGTCGGCGACGCCTTCGAGCGGGTTGTCGCCGACCAGCTGGAGTTCCTGGACCGCACTCTCAAGACGGCCAAGTAGGCCCGGCTAATCACCCAGCGGTGACTCGACGCGGATCTTCTCGTCGCGGATCAGCCCACGCAGCAGCGCCGTGGAGAACTCCGCGGCGATCTCCTTGGCGCTGCGCCTACCGCTGGGCCGCAGCCAGCGGTAGGCACCCATCGTCATGCCGATGTAGCCGAGCGCCAGCACATGCGAGTCGCAGGGGTAGAACTCGCCGCTGGCGATACCCCGGTCGATCAGGCCGTGCACGTGCTCATAGACCTGGGTCTCCTTCTCCCGGACCTCGGCAACCTGTTCGTCGGTGAACCACTCGGTGATGTAGGGCTGCTCCTGCCAGTAGACCGCGGCGCCCTCCGGGTTCTCGGCGATCTGGCCCAGCAGGCGTGCCGTGTATTGGTAGAGCGCCTCGCGAGCGGTCCAGGACGGGTCATCGTGCACGGCGGCCAGCGTCCGTTCCGCGGCCTGCTGGTAGATGTCGTAGAGGATCAGCGACTTGCTCGCGTAATAGTGGTAGACCGTCGCCTTGTTCAGCCCGACCACATCGGCGACGTCGTCCATGCGGGTGCCGTGGTAGCCGCGGGCGGCGAACAACTTGGTGGCGACCGCGAGCAACTCCTCGCGGCGGGAGGGCCCCTGGGGGGAACTTCCCGACGCACCCTTGTCGTTTGGCATGTGCACTCGCTATCCGGCCGGCCGGTGTCATCGGCGTATCAATCAACTGGTTGGAAGGATTCTATGCAGTCCGGTGTCGTGCCGTTGACGAGGCGACTAAACTGGTGGTATCCAAGCTGAGGGGTTGATGACATGGGTCCTGGTTACGGTTACGATCCGAATCCGGATTACGAGATAACCGACGAAGCCGAGTTCTTCTTCAAGTACCTGACCTGGGGCCTGCGTGGCGTCGACGGCGGCGGCGGCTACCCCCCACAGAACTACCCGCCGATCTGATCCCGACGAGCAGACTCGGGCGACCCTCGATCCAGCCCGGATCGGGGGTCATTTGCGTCTGGCCGACGACGTCGTGTGGGTCGTGTCTTATCGTGACCAGGTGACCTCCCAGCCAGAACTGCCCGGGGCGTGGAATTTTCGCGACGTTTCAGAGACCACCGGCGTGCTGCGCCCGGGCCGGCTGTTCCGGTCCAGCGAGCTGAGTCGCCTCGACGATCGGGGCCGCGAACAGCTGCGGCGGATCGGTGTCGGCGATGTCGCCGATCTGCGGTCACCGCGGGAGGTGACGCGCCGCGGGCCGGGCCTGGTGCCCGACGGTGTCGACATCCACCTGCTGCCCTTCCCCGACCTGGCGGCCGATCAGTCACCCGACAGTTCCTCGCCGCACGAGGACGTGTTCCGCAAGATGATGGCCGAGAAGCCCGACGCGGACTCCGCGGCCGACGTCGCCGCCCGCTACATGCTCGAGGAGTACCAGCGCTTCCCGACCCTGGGCGGATCCCGCCGAGCGGTGCACCGGGTGGTGTCCCTGCTGGCGACGGGCCGGCCGGTGCTGGCGCACTGCTTCGCCGGCAAGGACCGCACCGGGTTCGTCGTCGCGGTGGTGCTGCAGGCGGCCGGCGTCGACCGCGACGCCGTGGTGGCCGATTACCTGCGCAGCAACACCGCCGTACCGATTCTGCGTGACCGCATCATGGACATGATCCGGTCGCGGCCCGAGGCCGAGATCACCCCCGAGATACTGACCTTCAGCGAGGCCCGACTCTCCGACGAGGTGCTCGGCGTGCGCGCCGACTATCTGGAAGCCGCCCACCGCTCGATCGAGCAGAACTTCGGCTCGCTGGACGGCTTCCTGGACGCCTCCGGTGTCACCGCCGCCGACCTGGACGGTCTGCGCGGCGCGCTGCTCGGCTGAGCGCCGAGCAGCGCAGCTCACCTACTGCAGCGAGAAGTTGGCCGCCTTGGCCGCCGACAGGTCGGCGATCGTCGACCACTGCGCCGCGATGTCGTCGACCGACGGCGGGTTGTCGAAGTTGGCGCCGGCGTTCTCGAACAGCGCCGCCCGCTGCACCTTGCCGCCGCCGGCGATGAACACCGAACCGGTCTCGGCGACCTCTTCGGTGCACAGGTAGGCCACCACCGGAGCGACGTACTCGGGCTTGAGCTTCTCCAGCACCTCCGCCGGCAGGATGTCCTCGGTCATGCGGGTCGCGGCGATCGGCGCGATCGCGTTGGCCTTGATGTTGTACTTGGCGCCCTCGATGGCCAGCGTGTTGATCATGCCCACCAGGCCGAGCTTGGCGGCCCCGTAGTTGGCCTGGCCGAAGTTGCCGAACAGTCCACTGGTGGAGGTGGCGACCACCACCCGGCCGAAGCCCTGCTCGCGGAAGTGCGGCCAGGCGGCGCGGACCACGTTGTACCCGCCGTAGAGGTGCACCTGCAGCACGGCGTTCCAGTTCTCGAAGGTCATCTTGTGGAAGGTGCCGTCACGCAGGATGCCGGCGTTGCTGACCACGCCGTCGACCTTGCCGAACTCGTCGACCGCGGTCTTGATGATGTTGGCCGCCCCGTCGGCGTCGGCGACGCTGTCGTAGTTGGCGACGGCCCGTCCGCCGGCCTCTTTGATCTCGGCGACCACGTGGTCGGCCATGTTGTGCCCGGCTCCGGTGCCATCCCGGGCCCCACCGAGATCGTTGACCACCACAGCGGCGCCCTCGCGGGCCAGCGTCAAGGCGTATTCACGACCCAACCCTCCACCGGCTCCGGTGACGACGACAACACGATCCTGTACTCCGGGCATGACTTTCCTTCCTCGATTCGATCGCCGCGCTAAAACCGGCCTAGAACAACCGGCGCGCCAACTTCCAGGCCTTATCTGTATACGGGGGATAGATCAGGCGCGCCATGTCGGGTCGGGTCGGCTTGGTCAGCACCGTCTTGCGGTGGCTGAACTCCTCGAAGCCCCACCGGCCGTGGTAGGCCCCCATCCCGGACGGACCGACCCCGCCGAAGGGCAGCTTGGCGGTGGACACCTGGAACACCAGGTGGTTGACCAGCATGCCGCCCGAGGGCACCCGGTTGATCACCTTCTCGCGAACTGCGCGGGCCTTGGTGAACAGGTAGGCCGCCAGCGGCTTTGGCCGGGCATTGACGAAATCGATCGCGTCATCGACGGATTCGACGGAGATCACCGGAAGGATAGGCCCGAAGATCTCGTTGGTCATCAACGCCTCGGACGGGTCGGGATCGACGACCACGGTCGGTTCGATCCGCAGTGTCGCGGCGTCGGAGCCGCCGCCGAGCGCCACCGTGCCGCTGGTGTCGGCCAGATAACGTGTCAGACGGTCGAATTGACGCTCGTTGACGATCCGCATGCCGTGCGGCTCTTGCGCCCGGAAACCGGTGATGGCCTCGCCGATCTTGGTGACCAGCTCATCGCGGATCGTGACGTCGGCCAACACGTAATCCGGTGCAACGCAGGTCTGGCCCGAGTTCAGCAGTTTGGTCCACGCGATCCGCTTGGCCGCGACGTCGATGTCGGCGTCGGCGGCCACGATGCACGGGCTCTTGCCGCCCAGTTCAAGCGTCACCGGGGTCAGGTGTTCGGCCGCGCCGGCCATGATCTTGCGTCCGATCTCGGTTCCGCCGGTGAACATCACCCGATCGAAGCCCTGCGCGATCAACTCCTGGCTCACCGCCCCGTCGCCTTCGACCACCACGATCGCGTCGGTGTCCAGGTAGCGCGGCACCAACTCGGCCATCAGGTGCGACGAGGCGGGGGCGATTTCGGATGGCTTGAGCACCACGGTGTTTCCCGCGGCGATCGCGCCCACCAGCGGCCCCAGCGTCAGGTAGAACGGGAAGTTCCAGGCGCCGATGATCAGCACCGTGCCGTAGGGCTCGTACTCCACCCAGCCGCGGCCGGGCAGTTGGGCCAGCTCGAGGAGTCGGTGGCGGCGGCGCATCCATTTCTTGACGTGTTTGGCCGCGTAGCGGGCCTCGGCGGCGGTGCCCGCACTGTCGGCCAGCCACGCCTCGAACGGCTTGCGGTCCAGGTCGGTCGCCAGCGCAGCGGCGATCTGCGCCTCGTTCTCGGTCATCATCTGCTCGAGGCGCTGCAACTGGGTGCGCCGCCATTGCACATCGCGGGTCCGGCCGGTGGCGAAGGTGCTGCGGAGCCTGGCTACGGTGTCCGCGACACCGATGGTGGTGGTCATGGCCCATTCCTACCGCTGAGCGACCGCTCGTGCCGCACGATCGGCGCAAGAAGGGCCCGCCGGGATTCGCCCGGGTCAGCCGCGCACCGCGGTGACGAACTCCGCGAACGCATCCGCGTCATCGCCCATCGGGACGTTCACCCAGCGGTCCAGGCGGCGCATCTCGTCGGTGGCGTGCTGCGCGGTGGCGCGCCAACCGTGCCCGTTGAGCCACTCGGACACCGCCGCACGGTGCTCATCGTGGTAGATCAGATCCTGCACGTCGACGGTTTGCTCCAGACCGATCTGCTCGGCGACCTTCTTGAACCGCTCCGACATCTCCTGGCGCCGCTGGTCGGCGTGGTTGGCCGCGGTCTCCGCTGCGATCCGGCTACCGGGGGCACTGAGCGCGGTGATCTGGTCGAACAGCCGGTCCTGGCCGTCGGCCGGCAGATACATCAGCAGTCCCTCGGCCAGCCACGCCGTCGGGGCCGCGGGGTCGAAGCCGGCGGCGGTCAATGCGGCGGGCCAGTCCTGCCGCAGGTCGATGGCCACCGCGCGGTGCTGCACCGACGGCGTCACGTCGTTGGCCGCCAGCGTCATCTCCTTGTAGGCCAGGACTTTCGGCTGGTCGATCTCATAGAGCGTGGTGCCGGCCGGCCAGTCCAGCCGGTAGGCCCGGGAGTCCAGGCCGGAGGCCAAGATCACGACTTGACGGATACCGGAGTCGACCGCGTCGGCGAAGTACGCGTCGAAGAAGTGCGTCCGGACCGCCTGATAGTTGCGCATGTGGTGATACACCGCGGCGATCTCGGGGTCGACGGACTCCAGCTTGTCGATCAGCGCGTCGTCGAGCAGTGTCTCCCACACGCCGGTACCAGCCTTGGCGACCAGGAGTTTCGCGTACGGATCGGAGATCAGCGGGTCGGCGCTGTCGGTCTCGACCGCGCGGGCAGCGGCCACCATCACCGCCGTGGAGCCGACGCTGGTGGCGATGTCCCAGCTGTCGTCATGGGTACGCAGTGTGCTCATCGGTTACCTCGCTAGCTTGCTGTCGGTGTCGCAAGCCATGCTACCGAAAAAGTTAGGCGAGCTATTCACTGCTTCCGGCTAGGGGCACCGACGTCGGCTGGTGCAGTTGCCAGAGTCGGTTCGCCAATAAGGCCTGCACGCTGGCGATCACCGCCGCCGACTCGTCGCGATCGCCGAGGGCGGCCATGTAGAACCCGATTCCCCACAACACGGCCAACAGTGTCTCGGTCAGGTCGCCTACCGTCGCCGCCGTGGCCAGCTCGCCCCGATCGATGGCCTCGGTGAGTGTCTCGGTGAGGAACTGCCGGGTGGGACCCTGCAGGTCACCGACCAATAGCCGCAGTTCCGGGTCACGCTGCGCGTCCAGCACCGCGGTGACGGCGAAAGACGCGGCCGTGCGGTCCTCTTCGCCGAGCTGGGCGAACGCGTAGATGACCGACGACACCCGCGAGACCAGACCGTGCTCGGTGCGCGCCCGTTCGACGGCATTGTCGAGAATCGCTTCATTCCGGTTCAGCACCGCCTGGTAGAGCAGCTGCTTGTTCGGAAAGTAGTGGTTGATCGCCGGGCGAGTCAGATGCGCCCGCGCCGCAACGGCCTGGAAGGTCGCCGCGTGGTAGCCGTACTCGCCGAAGACACCGCTGGCAGCGACCACGATGCGTTCCCGGGTCACGTTCGACCGAGCGCCGCGCGGGCGCCCGAGCCTGGGAAACCTGTCCTCTGACATGGATAAAATTCTGCCACCGTCGCACTTACCCGCGAGTAAATTCCGCATTACGATCATTCACTTCTGCATCCCGCGTTCAGTACCCGCCGGGGCCGCGGCGAACTAAAGTCGACTTATGGGCGCGGTCCTATCCCGACAGGCATATTTCGAGGCAGGTCTCGAAGTGCTGTCCGAACAGGGCTACGGCGGCCTCAAGCTGGCCGAAGTGTGCAATCGACTGGGCGTGACGACGGGCTCGTTCTACCACTATTTCGCCAGCTGGCCGGTCTACACCCGCGACCTGGTTCAACACTGGCTGGAGGCCCGCACCATCCAGCACGTGGAGTTCGTGCGCGCGCTGCCGGATCCACGCGAACGCCTCGACAGCCTGATCCAGATCGGGCTGGCGCTGCCGCACGGCGCCGAGGCCGCCATCCGCTCCTGGAGTTCGGCGGATTCGCGGGTGCAGGCGGTGCAGGCCGAGGTGGACCAGCAACGCTTCGACATCCTCTACGAGTCGGCACTGGAAGTCCTGCAAGAGGAGCGTCCGGCGCACCTGTTCGCCTGCTGGGGCATGTACATGCTGATCGGTTACGAGCAGGCGCTGCTACCGCGCGACAGCTCCGCGATCGCCTGGATAGCCGAGCAGTTGCTCGATGCGCTCGACTCGGGTCGATTCGTCAGCGCCGCGAGTGCCTCAGTCCCCGGACAGCCGTTCACAGCGAGCTGATGCGCTGCACCGCCAGCCGCGGCCCGCGCCGCGGTTCGACGGCCAGCCCACTTTCGATCAGCAACCGCACCACCCGGTGCCGGTGCGGTCGCATCGGCTCGAGCAGTTCGATCATGGCGTCATCGTCGATCGGATGACCGAGCAGCGTCCAGCCGATCATCTTCGCGACGTGGTAGTCGCCGACCGACAGCGCGTCGGCGTCGCCGAAGGCACGCTGCGCCGTCTCGGCCGCAGTCCACACCCCGACCCCGGGCAGCGACATCAGTGCCACCTGCGCCTCCGCGGCCGGCCTGCTCACCAGCCGTTCCAGCGACGCCGCCCGCTGCGCGCAGCCGACGACGGTGCGGGCCCGGCCGCCGTCGACGTTGGCGCCGTGGAACTTCCATGACGGAATCCTCCGCCACACCTCGGCCGACGGTGGCACCCGCATCCGCGCCGGCGCCGGCCCGGGCGCCTCGGCGCCGAACTCGGTGACCAGCACCCGCCAGGCCCGGAACGCGTCGGCGCCGGGCACCCGCTGTTCGAGTACGGCCGGGATGAGCGCTTCGAGCACCCGTCCGGTTCTGCCGAGTCGAAGGTGCGGCAGGCGCCGGTGCGCGGCGGCCACCGTCGGCTCGGTCGGCGTGAAGTCCCTCGCGTCGTCGTCGGCCCCCAACAGTCCCGGTATGCCGTCGAGGAACTCCGCGGCGCCGACGCCCCACGCCACGCAGTCCACCGCGTCGGGCGCCGCCCGGGTGATCCGCGCCGTCACCGGCCCACTGGACATCAGGCTGGTCCGCCAGATCGCACCGTCGGTGATTTGCAGGCAGGGGTCGCCTGGCCCGCGGCGCAGCGGCGACAGGGTCAGCGCCGGAGTGGCCGGGCCGGGGAAAGTGACGGTACGGCGAAGCGAACTGTTGATGACGTAATGATAGGGACGTCGTGTTCACGTTGACCGCTTCGCTTTGCCACGACACCATGAGGGGGTGGGCACCCCGTTCGACGATCCGCAGGCGGAATTGGCGTGGATGTTTCTGCAGGGCATCTGCGGCGACGACGACCTGGACGAGATCTTCACCCTGGTCAGCGACGACTTCAGCTACTGGAGCATCCTGAACCGCCAGGCGATCGATGCGAGCGCGCTGCGCCAGCAGGTCGAGGAGCGCCGCCACGGCCTACGGGTCACCCTGGATCTGCTTCGCTGCATCAACGAGCACGAGACCGTGGTGATCGAGGCGCAGGGCGACTGCATCACCGCCGATGGCGCCCACTACGACAGTCCGCTGGTGTTCATCGTCGACACCCGCGACGGCCGGATCGTGTCGGTCCGCGAGTACACCGAGACGCGGTTCGCCGGGCAGGTACTGGGAATTTAGCCGTCAGGCGATGCTGATGTCGGCCTTGTCCGGGTAGAACGCCACGTGTCCGGCGATCGCTGCGACCGCGGGAAACGGCTGCTCGTAGGTCCAGGTCACGTCGGCGACGGTCTGCCCGGCCGCGGTGGTCACCGTGTAGTAGGCGGCGTCGCCCTTGAACGGGCAGTAACTGGTCGTCGCGGTGCGGCTCAACACCTCCTGCCTGACATCGGCCAGCGGAATGTATTGCACCGCAGGCCGCGTCGATTCCTGCAGGGTCAATGCGTTGTCGGTTTCGGCAACGACTTCGTCGCCGATCCGCACCGTGACCCGGCCACCGGTCGGGGACACGGTGATCGGGTATTCGGCGGTCGGGGTGAGAACTGGTCGTTCGCTCATGCGGCGGTCCCTCAATTCTTGGCAAGCTTCCTGGCGTCACGCAGCTTCATCCAGAAACGTGCCGCCTCCCGGATCGATTCCTCGACCGGCCGGGGCTTCCAGCCCAGCTCCTGCATCGCCTTGGAATGGTCGACCTCGGACTCTGCGCGCATCATCCGCACGGATTTCAGCGAGAGCTCGGCGTCCTTGCCGCGCAGGCGGGCCTTCAGCGCGCCCAGTGCCCCCAGCGCGTAGAGCATCGGCACCGAGATCGCCCGCGCCGGCGGCGGCACCCCGGCCTCGTCGGCGGCGATCCGGATCACCTCGGGGTTGGTGATCATCCGCTCGGAGATCAGGTAGCGCTCGCCGTCGCGGCCGCGCCCGGCGGCCAGGATCAGCGCCTGCGCCGCGTCGTCGACCCCGACAGCCTCCAGTCGAATGCCGTCCATCATGAACGGCAGCTTGCCGTAGACGGCGCCGGCGATGAATGCACCGTGCGGGGTGCGGCCCCAGTCGCCGTCGCCGTAGGTGCTCGACACGCACATCGCCACCGCCGGCAGAGCGGCCTCGGCCGCGTAGCGCAGTACCAGGTCCTCGGCCTGCACCCGGGACCGCACGTAGGGGGTGAGGCGGCGGCGGCTGATCTGGTCGATCTCGGTGGCGACGTGCCCGCGCCGGCGGCCGACGGTCACGTAGCTGCTGGTGAACACGAACCGGCGCAGGTTGGCCGCGATCGGCTCCTCGATCGCCACTTCGAGTACGTTGCGCAGGCCCTCGACGTTGGTGCGAAACAGCGGGGCCGGATCGCGCAACCAGGCCCGGGTGTCGACGACGCAGTAGTAGATGTCGTCGCAGCCGGTCATCGCCTCGCGCAACGTGGCGGAATCGAACACGTCACCGTGGAACCGGGTGACGTCGAGGTCGTCGATCCCGATGGTGTTGGCGTTCGGGCGCACCATGACCCGCACGTTTTCACCGGCATCGACGAGCTGGCGGGTGACGTGTGAGCCGAGGAAGCCGTTGGCGCCTATGACGAGCTTGGGCTTGCCGATCACGCCTTATCCCCCGTACTGCTGCAGCCAGGCGGCCGCCTCGTCGTCCAGGGTGCCGAGTTCCTGGGCTTTGCGGCACCACTTCAGCGTCGCGGCGACGAAGCGCAGCGGGTTGTAGATGTCCTCCTGGCGGCACCACAGGCCGTCACCGGCGTAGGTGATGATCGAGATGTTGGTGGCGCTGATGATGGTGCCGTCGCCGGGGTCGCGCATCGGGTTGTCCAGTTCGCAGATGATCCGCCCGCCGGCCTCGTCGATAACCGACCACAGCGCCGGGAATTCGGTCATGTAGCTGCCCGGGAAGGTCGACATGGTCTTACGAATCCAGCTGCGCACCTCGTCACGACCGTGCATGGTGCCCATCGCGTGCTCGACGTACTCGACGTCGGGGGTGTAATGCCCCACCCAGGCGTCCCAGTCCTTGGTCTCGGCGGCGCGGGCGACGGTCTGCTCGAAGGTGTCAAATGCGGCCGCGAGCTCCGCGCGGCTGAACTGCGGATTCGTCATGCGAAGAACTAGAACACGTTCTATCGACGTTGTCGAGGCATGGCCGGGGTTCACGCGGGGGATACTGGGGCATGACCAATTCAGAGACCGGCTTCGCCACGGCGATCCTGGCCGGAGGCTGCTTCTGGGGCATGCAGGACCTGATCCGCAAGCAACCCGGCGTGGTGGCCACCCGGGTCGGCTACACCGGCGGCGAGGTACCGAACGCCACCTACCGCAACCACGGCACCCATGCCGAGGCCATCGAGATCACCTACGACCCGGGGGCGACGGACTACCGCAGCCTGCTGGAGTTCTTCTTCGCCATCCACGACCCGACGACCCGCGACCGGCAGGGCAACGACGTCGGGGCCAGCTACCGTTCGGCGATCTTCTACCTCGACGATGAGCAGCGCCGGGTCGCGCTGGACACCATCGCCGACGTGGAGGCGTCCGGGCGCTGGCCGGGCAAGGTGGTGACCGAAGTCAGCCCGGCCGGTGACTTCTGGGAGGCCGAACCCGAACACCAGGACTACCTGGAGCGGTTCCCCAGCGGCTACACCTGCCACTACATCAGGCCGGACTGGCAGCTGCAGCGCCAGCCGTAGCCGCGTCAGTCGCGGCGGTGCACGGTGATCCGTCCGCCGTTCTTCGGGGTGAAGGCCACTCCCCGGGAGTGGTACTTCTCCCCCGGTGCGGTGGTGGGTTCGATAGTGAAGTGCCGCAACACGGTTCGCAGCACCAAGTCCATCTCCAGATTGGCGAACGCCGAGCCCGGGCAGCGTCGGCTGCCGCCGCCGTAGGGCAGCCATTCGAACGCCGACGGGCTGCCGTCGAGGTAACGCCGGGGATCGAGGCGACCCGGCTCGGCGAAAGCGCCCGGGTTCTGGTGGATCTGGTTGATCGCGACGATCACCCCGTGCCCGCGGGGAATCACCCATTCGCCGATCTGGACGGTGGGCGCGTAGACGTGCCGGCCGGCGAAGTCGATCACGGTGCGCACCCGCTGCACTTCCCGAATCGTGGCGCGGCGCAGCGTGTTCTCGTCCCCGTCGGCCTCCACGGTCAGTTCGTCGAGCAGTTCGGGATGGCGGCTCAGCCGCTCGAACACCCAGGCCATGGTCGACGCCGTGGTCTCATGGCCGGCCGCCAGAAAGGTCAGCAGTTCGTCACCGATCTCCTGGCGGGTCATGGTCGTACCGTCGTCGTAGGTGCTGCTCAGCAGCAGGGTCAGCACGTCGGTGCGGTGCTCGAAGTTCGGGTCGGCCCGCACGTCGTCGATCAGCTTGTCCAGGATGGTCTCGTACTGGTCTCGCCAGGCGGCCAGCCGGCCCCATGGGGTGAACCGCCCGTAGTTGCGGATCGGGATGGGCAGCGTCACCAGTCGCGAGCCCAGCGTCACCCATTTCGGCAGGCCGGCCCGCAATTGGTCCAGTTCAGCGCCTTCGGCTCCGAAGATCGCCCGCAAAATCACGTTGATGGTGATCCGATTCATCGGCCCAAGCGTTTCGAACGGCTTCCCGGTCGGCCAGTCGGCGATCTCGCGGAGGGTCTCCTCGACGATGATCTGCTCGTAGGCCCGAATGCTCTTGCCGTGGAAAGGCGGACTCAACAGATTGCGCCGGCGCCGGTGCTCGGCGCCGTCGAGGGCGAACACCGAGCCGGGCCCCAGCAGCCGGGACAGGTTGGGCTGGATGTTGCCGAGATCCTCGGGATTGGCCAGAAACACCTGCTTGGCCAGCTCCGGTTCGGTCACGAAGACCGTCGACCCGAAGACCGGGCTGGTGACGGTGAACGCGGTGCCGTATTTGCGGGTCAGTCGCGCCACCAGCTGTCGCCGGGCCAGGGTGAAGAGCAGGATCGAGATGATCTTGGGTGTCCGGGGACCCGGGGGCAGGTTGATCGCAGGCACGTCCGTGGTGTCAGTGACCTTGCTGGCGACCGTGTGGGTCATACGATGCCTCCCCGGCGATCCGTGGTACCGACGCGTACCAAACGCTTGTCGGACACGGTACTCTCTAGTACCAGGGACTGGCAAGGGTTTACGGGAGAGGTGCGGCGATGACGACTCTGGCGGCCGACGGCGAGGTGACGGGTGCCGCCGATCCGTTTCGGCGCCGACTGCTCGACGGCCTGGCCGACTCGATCGCCGAGCGCGGCTACCGGGCCAGCACCGTCGCCGACATCGTGCGCGTCGCCCGCACCTCCAAACGCACCTTCTATGGCCACTTCGCCAGCAAGGAAGAGTGCTTCTTGGAGTTGCTGCGCGTCGACAACGAGGCGCTGGCCCAGCGGATTCGCGAGGCGATCGACCCGCTGGCCGACTGGCAGGATCAGATCCGCCAGGCGGTCGGGGCCTACGTCGCGCAGATCGGGTCGCGGCCGGCCATCACGCTGAGCTGGATCCGCGAGTTGCCGTCGCTGGGCGAAGTGGCGCGACCAGCCCAGCGGCGCGGCCTGGATCTGATGTCGAACCTGCTGATCGAGCTCAGCGGCAGCCCGGGGTTTCGGCGGGCCGATCTGCCGCCGCTGAGCCCGGCACTGGCGGTGATCCTGCTCGGCGGCCTGCGAGAGCTGACCGCGCTGGCAGTCGAGGACGGCACCGACATCGGCGCGATCACCCAGCCGGCGGTCGATGCCTCGATTGCCCTGCTGGGCCCTCGGTGCTGATCTACCGTTGACCCGTCAGGGACACCGAGAATCCGGAGGACCGCCATGCAACTCTCCACCCGCAATCAACTCACCGGAACCATCTCCGACCTGGACGTCGGCACGGTCATGGCGGTGGTCAAGATCCGCCTCGACGGCGGCGAGCAGGTGATCACCTCCTCGGTCACCCGCGACGCCGCCCTCGATCTCGACCTCAAGGTCGGTCAGCCCGCGACGGTCTTCATCAAATCGACCGAGGTCACCGTCGGGGTCGAGTAAGCCACTTAGTGCTCTTTAACTCCAAGGCAGCGCCAGCTTGCAGATCTTGCGCACCACGCTGCCGAACTGCTTGAGCAGCGGGCCGGTGTTGTACGGGACGCCGTAACGCTCGCAGATCTCGCGCACCTGCGGCGCGATCTCGGCGTAGCGGTGCGCCGGCAGGTCGGGGAACAGGTGATGCTCCACCTGGAACGACAGGTTGCCGCTCAGGATGTGGAACCACTTGCCGCCGGCGATGTTGGCCGAACCGAGAATCTGGCGGTAGTACCACATCCCGCGCGACTCGTTCTCGGTCTCCTCGACGGTGAATTCCTGCGTGCCGTCGGGGAAGTGCCCGCAGAAGATGATCGTGTAGGACCACACGTTGCGCATCAGGTTGGCGGTCATGTTGCCTGCGAACACCAGCGGCGCGAACGGGCCCGCCAGCAGCGGGAAGGCCACGTAGTCCTTGAGGGTCTGGCGACGCACCTTCTGCCACGTTTCGCGCAGCATCTCGCGCTTGTCGGCGAACCCGATCTCGCCGGCCCGGATGCGTTCAGTCTCCAGCTCATGCACCGCCACCCCGTACTGGAACAGCACCATCAGCAGGAAGGCGTACAGCGGGTTGCCCAGGAAATAGGGTTCCCAACGCTGCTTGTCGCTCATCCGCAGGATGCCGTAGCCGACGTCGCGGTCCATCCCGACGATGTTGGTGTGGGTGTGGTGCATGTAGTTGTGCGAATGCCGCCACTGGTCGCCCGGGCAGGCGTTGTCCCACTCGAAGTCCTTGCCGTACAACGCCGGCTCGCCCATCCAGTCGTACTGGCCGTGCATGACGTTATGGCCGATCTCCATGTTGTCGAGGATCTTCGACAGCCCCAGCATGGCGGTCCCGGCCAGCCAGGCCGGCGGGATGATGCTGAAGAACAGCAGCGCGCGCCCGCCGACCTCCAGGGTGCGCTGGGTCTTGATGATCCGGTGGATGTAGTCGGCGTCGCGTTCGCCGAGGTCGTCGAGGACGCTCTGGCGGATGGCGTCGAGTTCGGCGCCGAAGGCGTCGAGCTGCGCGGGCAGCACTGAGCGCTGGAGGACCTGCGGTTGCTCGGGTGCCTGCGGTTGCTCGGTCTGCGGCTGTTCGAGGACTGACTGTGTCATGGTGGGCTCCTTTGGTTTCTAGAGGTCGATTTCGACGTCGCCGACGGGCACTGACACGCAGATCTGGATGTCTTCGCTCTCGGCGGTGGAGACCGCCCCGGTGATCAGGTTTCGCACCGTGCCTCCGGTTTTGCGGCAGGTGCAGCTGTGGCAGATGCCCATCCGGCATCCGCTGGCCGGTTGCAGGCCGGCCGATTCGGCCTGTTCCAGCAGTGGCCGGCCGTCGTCGGCCACCGAGATGGTGCTGCCGAGGAAGGTCACCTTCCCCCCGGACGGGTCGGCCGCGAATTCCGGCGGCACGAAGCTCTCCGAGATCGCGTCGGGACGGTGCTCACGCACCGCGACCACCAGCGCCGGCGGACCGCACACGTACACCGCATCCGGCTCCGGCGTCGTCGCCTGCAGGTGCTCGGCGTCGAAATAGCCTTGCAGGTCACCCTTTTCAGGTGTTCGGGTGTAGCCGTGCAGCACCTGCACACGCGGCATCGCGGCCAGTTCCTCGCGGTAGCAGGCCTCCTCGGGCGTGCGGGCGTAGTGGATGAATGTCACCCGGCCGGCATAGCCTTCGGCGATCAAGGTGCGCAGCATCGACATCACCGGGGTGATCCCGCTGCCGCCGGAGATCAGCAGGATCCGCCGGGGCCGTATCGCCGGCAACACGAAGTCGCCGCCGACCTTGTCCAGGCCGACGACCATGCCGGGCCGGGCGTTGCGGTACAGGTGCTCCGAGACCAGGCCAGACTCATGGCGGCCGATGGTGAGCTCGATGAGCCGCTGCCCCTCGGCGCTGGCCGGTGAGTAGCAGCGGGTGCGCCGCCGCCCGTCGATGTCGACGGACAAGTTGATGTGTTGGCCGGCGTGAAAGCCGGCGAAGGCGTCGTTGGGCTCCAGCAGCAGAGTCACGCTGCGCGGGGTCGCGCGCCGCACGGCGACCACCTGGGCGCGGGCGTCATTGCGACTCCAGGTCGGCGACACCAGTTCGGTGTAGCGGTCGACCCCGTGCGGGCCGGTGAGCAGATCGACCAGGCTGGACCCCAGTACTCGCCGCGTCAAAGTTTGAGTGAACATATGTACACAGTGAACACTTGTTCACGACCCGTCAAGGGCTATCGGCCGGTTGTGTTACGCTTCACACTCAGTGAACAGTCGTACGCCGAATTCACGGTCCGGGCGAACGAGGCCGCCGCGGCCCGAGCGTCCGGCCCGACCCGAGCGCCCGCACCGTCCTGACCGGCCGGAGCGGCTATCGCGCGAGGAACGCAAGGAAGCCACCCGCCGCGCCATCATCAGCGCGGCACTCACCCTGCTCGACGAACGCAGTTTCAGCGCCCTGAGCCTGCGCGAGGTGACGCGTGCGGCCAGCATCGTGCCGGCCGCCTTCTACCGGCATTTCGAGTCGATGGACGCACTGGGCCTGGTGCTCATCGACGAGTCGTTCAGCGCGCTGCGGGAGACGCTGCGCGATGCCCGAACCGGCGGTGTCGATCCCGCCCGGATCATCGAGTCGTCGGTCGAGGTGCTGATCGACAGCGTGGCCTCCCGCCACGAGTACTGGCGGTTCATCAACCGGGAACGCTTCAGCGGGAAGACGGTGCTGCGCTACGCGATTCGCACCGAGATCCGGTTGATCACCTCCGAGCTGGCCACCGACCTGGCGCGCTTCCCCGCGCTGAGCGGGTGGAGCACCGAGGATCTGAACATCCTGGCCGGGTTGTTCGTCAACGCGATGACCATCACCGCCGAGGCCATCGAGGAGGCCCCGGACGATGAGGCTCTCGCCGAGATCAAACATGTTGCCGTCAAACAACTCCGGATGATCGCCCTTTCTGCCGGCGGCTGGCGCAGCAAGCCCTGAGCGGTGAGCCCCGCCGCGCGGAATATCCCCGCCAAACTGGCCGATGTCACCGGCCCGGGCATCACCGACCGGTGGGGCGTGACGTGTGCGGACCTGGGCGCCTCGGTGCTGGCGCCGGGCGGCACGCTGGTGTCGGTGTTCGGCGACACCTTCGCCGGGCAGCGGGTCGGTCGGGGCGACTGGCGTTCCCCGGTGATCCTGATCGGGACCGGCGATGCCGGCCACCGGATCCGCTACCAGCGCGCCGGCGGCGCCGACGGCGACTACGCCCGGCAACTGTGGCACTACCGGCACCGCGACCCGGTTTCCCGGCTCGACCGCAGCTCGATCAGTACCGTGATCCCCTCCGATCTGCTGCGGGTGGATCAGATGCTGTACCTGCACGCGATCGTCAACCGCGGCTTCGGCAAGGTGGCCTGGACCGAGATCTGGCAATCCGCCGATAGTGGAATCTCGTGGCTCAACATGGGGATTCGGTTCCCCGCGCGACTGCACCGCGGCCACACCCAGTGCTGGTCGTGGGACTACGACCCCGACGACGGCTGGATCTATGTGGTCTCGACCGGGTTTCAGCGCGACAAGGGCATCATTCTGCGGCGAGTGCGCCCCGCCGACATCGCCGATCCCGCCAAGTACTCCGGCTGGGGGTATCGCGGTGGACGGCGGGCCTGGGGCCGGACCCCGGTGCCGATCACCCCGCCCGGTGAGACGTGGGGCGAGCTGTCGCTGCGGCGCCTGGCCGCCGGAGTTTGGGTGCTCGGCGGGTTCGTGTCGTCGCGCTATGCGCTGGGTTATCGCGTGCTGGACTCGCCCACCACCGACTTGTGCGAAGCACCGCTGCAGCTGCCCCTGATGGGCAGTAGCTGGGACGACGAGGACCACGCCGGCGGCCGGGTGGCCCAGCTCTACGGCGGCTACCTGCTGCCCGGTTCGCGGGTTGACCGCACCGGCGGGGTCGGATTGATGGTGTCGCAGTGGAACACCGCGCAGGGCTGGCCCTACCGGGTGATGCAGTTCCGGGCGACGTTGCTCAGCGGCCGAGACAATTCTGTAAGTCTGGGCTCCCATCCCAGAGAATCCTCAGTAACTTCCTGGTGAAACTGACCGACCCTGCGAGGGTTCTAAATATTCCCTGGGAAACTGTTAGTGTCTCCGCCAGTTGGTCCGGGTGCAACGTTGGCGAGGGAATCGATCGTGACAACCATCAAGCAGTTGCTCTGTGGTGCGGCCGTCGCCGGCCTGGTCGCCGGAACGGGCGCGGCGGTGGGGCAGCAGACGGGGCTGTCCGCGCTGACCGCCGATTGGCTGCTCGCCGCCGAGCATGTGCTGTTGATCGGCACCGACGGCACCAACCTCGACAAGATCCTGGAGTACGCCTCAGGCGACGACAGCGGATTCAAGATGCTGATGGACCGGGGCGTCACCGCCGCCACGAGCGTCATCGGCCACCAGACGATGTCCACTCCGTCGTGGTCGACGATCCTCACCGGGGTGTGGGACGACAAGCACGGAGTGGTCAGCAACATCTACCGGCCCGAGCCGTACACGACCTGGCCGTCGGTGTTCAACCTGATCGAGTACAACAAGCCGGAGATCGACACCACCGTCATCTCCGGCCGGGGCCTCTTCACCGACATGGCCTCCACGGGCGGCTATCCGGCCGACAACATCATCGGCATTTCCGGGGGCTCCACCTCCGCGGAGATGGACGCGCTGGTCACCGACGCGACCGTCGCCAAGATCCTGGCCACCGCGGACAACCCGGACATCTCGAGCTTCCTGTTCTCCTACCAGTCGCAGGTCGACCACGCCGGACACTCGTTCAGCGGCGGGTCCGAGGAGTACATGCAAGCCGTCGTCAACGTCGGGGCCAACATCAAGCAGATCATGGAGGCGGTGGCCCAGGCCGAGGCGGCCACCGGCGACCGCTGGACGATCATCGCGGTCACCGACCACGGCCACCAACAGACGCTGACCCTGCCCGGTTTCAGCCTCGGCCACGGCTTCCAGACGCCCAACGAGACATCGAGTTTCGTCATGTTCTCGCTGGCTGGAAATGATGCGCAAGACGGCGCTCAAAGCTTGAGTTACCGCACCGTCGACATCACGCCCACGATCCTGCAAGCCTTCGGGATCCCGATGCGGTCGGATTTCGACGGCGCCCCGATGCAGAGCGACCCGGACCTGCTGAACAGCGTCGTCTTCCCGGTCGATCTCAAGCAGGCCCTCACTGATGCGATCAACAGCTTCGGCTACCCCAACATCGGTACCGACATCATGCTGAGCTTGCGTGCGCTGGCCGGCGGCGCCGGCTTCTTCATCGAAAGTTACCTGCTCCCGCCCATCAACAACTACCTGCAGACGATCATCGACCAGGACATCTTTCTGATCAGCGGGCTGGCCCAGGGCGCCCAGTGGGTGCTCAACACCGTCGGCCCGGTGGTGGTCGACGTAGCCACCGATTTGGGCAGGGCGGTCGGATACCTCACCGGGGCCGGCGTCATCGCGCCGAACGACGCCCCGCTACCGCTGCCCGGAAGCGCCGAGTTCACCGGATCGGTGGAAGCCTTGTTGGCCGACCACACCGTTGTCGTCCCCGACCTGGGAGACTCCGAGGTGCCCCTGCTGCTCGACGTCGACGCACTGGTGGGCTGACCCTGTCCAACGAAGGAGCGGCGACGTGAAGACCCCCATCTGCGAGCAGTACGGCATCGACTTTCCGCTCTTCGCCTTCAGCCACTGCCGCGACGTCGTGGCCGCCGTGACGAACGCCGGCGGCTTCGGTGTGCTCGGCGGTGCCGCCTACACCCCCGAGCAGTTGGATCAGGAGTTGAGCTGGATCGACGAGCAGGTGAAAGGCAAGCCCTACGGCATCGACATCATCGTGCCGGCCAAATTCGAAGGCAAGGGCGAGAACCTGTCCGGTCACCAGCTGTCCGACCGGATCCCCGATGACTACAAGACGTTCATCGCAGAGTTGTTGGCCCAGCACGACATCGAGCCCGACGACACCCCCCGACTGGGAACGGCCATGCTCGCCGGCAGCGCCGGAGAACAACTGCTCGAGGTCGCCGTCGCCCATCCCATCAAGCTGATGGCCAATGCACTCGGCGTGCCCCCGGACTACATGATCAAGTCCGGACAGGACAACGGCATCCCGGTCGCGGCCCTGGTCGGCGCCAAGGAACACGCCCTCAAACAGGTGTCGCACGGCGTCGACCTGATCGTCGCCCAGGGCACCGAGGCAGGCGGCCACTGCGGCGAAGTCTCCACGCTGGTACTGGTTCCCGAGGTCATCGACGCGATCGACAACGCGGTACCGGTGCTGGCCGCCGGCGGGATCGTCACCGGCCGGCAGATGGCGGCCTGCGTGGCGTTGGGGGCCGCCGGGGCATGGACGGGTTCGGTGTGGCTCACGACCGAGGAAGCCGAAACCGCACCGCACACCAAGCAGAAGATGCTCGCGGCGAGTTCGCGGGACACCATCCGCTCCACCGGGCGCACCGGCAAGCCCGCCCGGCAACTGGTCTCGGAGTGGACGGACGCATGGCGGCCCAACGAAACCGGTCACCCAACTCTGCCGCTGCCGCTGCAGTCCATGCTGGCCGAGCCCACGCTTCGCCGCATCGACGCCCTCGCCGCCACCGGCCACCCCGGGGCGCAAGCACTGTCCACTTATTTCGTGGGCCAGGGCGTCGGACTGATGAACAAGGTCAAGCCCGCCCGCGACGTCGTGTTCGAGTTCGCCCAGGACTACCTCGCGGCCGCCGAACGACTCGGTGCCTCCGTCGAGGACTGACTACCGCGGCTCCCGCCACATCTTCCACAGTGTCGGCCCGCCATTGGGCAATGTGATCTCCCCGATCACCTGGAAGCCGAAACGCTCGTAGTACGGCACGTTTTCTTCCTTGCTGGATTCCAGATAGGCCGGGCAGTAATCGGCGTCGCAGCGATCCAGCCGCGGCTGCATGACGGCCTTCCCGAAGCCTTTGCCACGCACACTCGGGTCACTGCCGATCACCGCCAGATACCAGTGCGGCTCCTCAGGATGGTTGGCGTCCAACAGATCCGAGAGCGCCCGGCCTTGCGAAAGACGGAAGCCGAACGACCGGATCAACGCCGGCACCATCCGCAACTGCGACCACGTCGACTGCTTCCAGCAGTTGGGGGGATCCCACAGCGCCGCCGCCCCCACGGTCGAACCGTCGTAGGCCACCTCAACCCCGCCGCCGGATAGATGGTGCACCCGGGTCGAGGTGCCGAAGAACGCCGCCAGCTGAGCGGTACGGGAGGCGTCATCGGGCAGCATCCACATCGACACCGGATCGTCGTAGAACGCCCGGCCCAACGTCTGTGCCAGTGGTGTGATGTCGGGCTTGTTCGCGGGCCGTACGTCAATCGCCATCTGGCCAGATTAGTGCCGTCCGCAGGGGCAGGATCAGTGGCTATGAGCACCTTGCTGTGGGACCAGCACACCTGCCTGCCGCTGCGCGACGGCACCGAGGTGGCCCCGCTGACCCGCTACCAGCGCCCCGGCGGCGCCGTGCTCTCGGTCAACGCCGGCTATTCACCGCAGCGGTTCGCCGACACCATGGCCCTGCTGCGGCACTATCGGAGCGCGATCGACGCTCATCCGGGCCTGACGGTGGCGGCCGGCCTGGCCGACGTCGAGGCGATCACCGGTGCCGGCGGCATCGCGGTGGTGTTCGATCTGGAGGACTCCAACCCGCTCGACGACGACCTCGGAAATCTGGCGATCCTGGTCGAGCACGGGGTGCGCACCCTGCTGCCCACCTACAACCACGCCAACCGGGCCGGCCATGGTTGTCTGGACGCCACTGACGGCGGGCTCACCGCATGGGGCCGCGAGGTCGTCGTCGAGATGAACGCCGTCGGCATGGTGCCCGACGGCTCACACTGCAGCGCCCGCACTGGCCTGGACCTGTGCGACGTCTCGACCCGGCCGGTGATCTACAGCCACTCCTGCATGCGGGCGATCTGGGATCACCCGCGCAACATCACCGACGATCAGGCCCGGGCGTGCGCAGCCACCGGCGGCGTCATTGGCATCACCGGGGTCGGAATCTTCCTGGGCCCCAACACTCCAACGCTTGAGGCGATGACGCGTCACCTGGAGTACGCGGTCGAGCTGGTCGGCGTCGAGCACGTCGGGGTCAGCACTGACTACTCGTTCGATCACACCGAACTCACCGAGGAGATGGCCGCTAACCCGCAGTTGTTCGACGACAGCTATACCCGTTGGGGGCTGATCCAATGGATGCCACCGGAGACGTGGCTGGAGCTGGGCGAGCACCTTTCGGCCCGCGGCTGGGCTGGCGCCGACATCGGTGCGGTGCTCGGAGGAAATTTTCGTCGGGTGGCCGAGCGGAGCTGGGCGGCTAGGCCCCTTGGACGAACTGCTTTACGGCGCTGACGAATTCTGCCGGCTTCTCCACGATCGGGCTGTGTCCTGATCCGGCGATGACGACCGGATCCAGGCCGGCTGCGCGGTAGCGGTCCACGTTGGGCTGCGTCGGGGTCAGCACGTCATCTTCGCCCCAGACCACCCGCACCGGTTTGCCCAAGCCCGCCAGCCGGTCGGCCACGGCACGCTGCTCGTTGATATCACCCGCCGTCTTGGCGTCGCACAATGCGTTGTGGGTCATGCGCTTCAACGACTGGTAGGCCAGCTCGGGAACGACGAAGCCGGTAGCGAAGCCGGTTTGCAGTGAGGGCTTGTCGACAGCGTCGATGCTGCGGAATCGGTCCAGGGCCGCACCGAGCACCGGCCAGCACACCGCATTGCCCAACACGGGCATGGCCACCATCCCCTGGGCCCCAGGGGTATCGGCGACCACCACCCGCTCCACCAGCTCCGGTGCGCTCTCGGCCAGCGCGGTGGCTACCAGCCCGCCCATCGAATGTCCGACCAGCACGGCGTGCCGCACCCCCAGGGCATCGAGCGCCTGGTGCACCGCGCTCGCTTGCCCGGCGGCGTTGTAGGCCGCCCGATCACGAGGCGCTTCGGAGCCGCCGTGGCCGACCAGGTCGACCGCGATCACCCGGGTGCCGTGCGCCAACTCCGCCGCCACGGCTTCCCACCACCGGATCGAGGCGGTATAGCCGTGCAGCAGAACGACGGCGCGGTCCCCATCCGAGCCGTACTCGCGGATGTTCAAGTCCGGCCCGGGTAGCTCGAGCACCCGTCCGCTCCCGAATGATTCAGCGGCCCGCGAAGTGCGGTCGCTGATCACCGTATTGACCAGCAGCGTGACAAGAACGACCGTGATCGCCAAAGCGGCAAGACGTTTACCCACCCGCTGACGGTATCCCGGGCCTAGCCTCGAATCAGATCGGACCGACAGGAGACAGCAGCTCGACGGCGGATCGGTGACGCTGGCCTTGACGACCGCGGTGGACCATCCCATCCACGGCCAGGTGGTGGTCGGTATCAAAACCGACGACGTCGACGATGCCGCCAAGGCCATCGAAGCCAGCGGTGGCGGGATCGTGAAGGGCCCGTACGACGATGCGCATGAGCGTCGCGCCGCGGTCTACGACAACAAGGGCAACGGGCTGGTGTTCTATAAGCCGTTGGCGCGGTAAGGGGGCGCGCGGGGATCTCCTATGCTGCAGGCACCGACTCGGTAGTCTTTGCCGCAATGCGGCGGTATGCGTTCAGGCGACGTCCATGACCGATGGGGGTGTCGATGTTCACCGCCGGGCAAATAGTCGCCGGCTACCGCATCGAGCGGGTCCTCGGCGCGGGCGGCATGGGAACGGTGTACCTCGCGGCCAATCCGACACTGCCCCGTCACGAGGCGCTGAAAGTGCTGTCCGCGGAGCTGTCCCGCAACCCTGACTTCCGTGCGCGCTTCATTCGCGAAGCCGAAGTAGCCGCAGGTCTGGACCACCCCAACATCGTCTCGGTCTACAACCGCGGGCAGACCGCGGACGGGCAATTGTGGATCGCAATGCAATTCGTCGACGGCACCGACGCCGACGCCGCCCAACAAAGCGGAGCCATGACAGCGCGGCGCGCCGTCCACATCATCACCGATGTCGCCAAAGCCCTCGACTACGCCCACGCACGCAGCGTCATCCATCGTGACGTGAAACCCGCCAACTTCTTGCTGTCGGGTACGCCGGGGCCAGACGAGCGAGCACTGCTGGGCGATTTCGGCATTGCCAGAGCCCTCGACGACGTCGGTCTGACCGCGACCGGATCGGTGTTAGCGACCATCGCCTACGCAGCACCGGAAGTCTTGTCCGGCACGCAACTCGACCGTCGCGCCGACATCTACTCGCTGGGCTGCGCCCTGTTTTCGCTGCTGACCGGCCGCGCCCCATTCTCGTCGGCCAATGGGGTGGCGGCGGTGATGATGGCCCACCTACAACAGCCGCCGCCGCGGGTCAGCGATTTCCTGCCCGCTCTGCCGCCGGCACTTGACGTCGTCATCGCCACGGCCATGGCCAAGAATCCAGGGGCTCGCTTCGCCTCGGCAAGCGCGCTCGCTCAGGCGGCGCAGGCCGCACTGTCCAACCAACTGCCGGCCGGGTTGCGCTACGCCACTCCGCAGGTTGTGCCACGGCCAGCCCCGGAGTCTTCATCGCGTCCGCGGCGGCGCAGCTGGATGCTGGCAGGCGGCGCGGCGGCGGTACTGCTGGTGTCGGGTTCGATAGCTGCCGTCATGGTGACGGGCCAGGAGCACCCTTCTGAGCCGACCGGCGCAGTCGCGTCGGATACGCCGGCGCACTCCACGATTCCCCTGGCCGGCCCGGAAGAAGACTCCACGCTCGGCCCCGCCTCTGATGACGTGCAACCGGCGGCGTTGCGAGCGATTCTGTTGCCCGCCGACCAACTCCGCGGCAGCAGCGCGCACGAGTTGGTCCTTGAAGAAGACGTCGACACCCTGCTCGACGATGCCGGCACCGTTAGTCCCGCGGACTGCGTCGGGACTTGGGCTCCCGCCCAGGAGCACGGCTACGCCGGTTACGGGCAGAGCGGCGTTGCCGTGCAGTCCCTTCGCGCGATGAACCGCAAGGTGACCGAGGAGGGTGTGGTCCAAGCCGTTGTCTCGTACCCGACGCACATGGCCGCGGTGCAATCGTTGCAGAAACAGCAGCGACAATGGCAGAGCTGCGCCGGCCAGTCGATCACCGTCGCCGCCCCCGGCAGCGGCCCGCAGGCCTGGGAGTTCGACCAATCGCAGACATTCGCCGGCACCGTTACCTCCGCCGCCAAGCTGCGCGACGGCACCGCGGTCTGCCAGCACGGCATCAACGTGCGCGGCAATGTGCTCATCGACATCCGGCAGTGTCTTCCGCGTGGCGGCAACGACGTATCCGCGCTGGTCAACGCCACCGGCGACCGGGTGCCCCGCCCATAGGCCGGTCGGTCATAACATGAACTGCCACCACAACCAGGAGGTCCACTCATCATGACTGTGCGCTGGTACGCGGGCATCGGTTCGTTGCTGGTCACCGGCGTGCTGGTGACCGCCTGCAACTCGTCGACGACCGCGGGAACTCCTGTGGCCGAGCACTCTTCCTCCCCTGCACCGGTGGCCGCCGCACCGCCACCTCCGCCGGCTCCTGAACCACCGGCTCCCCCCTCCGACGAAGACCAGATCCGCCAGACCGTGCAGGCATTCCAGGACGCCTACAACACGCAGAATTGGGACGTCTACAAGCAGCAGATGTGCCCGGCGATGCGCGACCAATTCACCGACGGCCCGGTCATGGACCTACTGAAGAAGGGCCGGGCGGACGGCGGGATGACCCGAGTAACGGTCAGCGCCGTCGACATCGACGGTGACGTCGCCACGGTGACACTCGACTCCCAAAACGAAGCCATCGGAAATGGCTCTCCCCCACTGCGACTGGAGCGCACTGACGGCTGGAAGATCTGCGTCCGATAACACCTACTGCGCTCGGCGCAGTACTTCTGAGTGCTCTTCTGCAATTCTTTTGTTCAGTAGGGGCGCCCGCGCCCACCGAGCAGGCATCGTTGTGCCGCGCCAGGTGCCGGATCGGCAACCAACCTTTCCTGCCGACCGCGGCCGGAATTCTGAAAGCCGTTGGCGCGGTTAGAGTTAGCGACGAGACGAAAAGGCCTCGGGGCAGGTGGCTCGTAGCTTTGTCGGCGGTCAGGTAGATCAGATCGCCGGCCTGGGAGATTCATTCGGATTCCGCGGACGGCTCTGCTGGCATGGACCGTTGTGCGTCGCCACGAATGATCTGAGCCAGCAACGCGAAGCCATCCGCCCAGCTGGCCAGGTTCTGCTTTGATCGCGGGATCGCTAACCGACTGCGCTGCGGAGCGCACCTTCTCGCTCAGCGCAGCGGTGCCGTCGGCTTCGGTGAACGGGTTGTTGTCGTCTCTGGCTAGCCCATCCATTGCGTCTTCCGAATCCGCCCTCCACAGCTGGGCCAACTGCGCCACCACGGCGCAGTCGTCGGCGCTGGCGGCGGGTGACGCGCGGTAGTGTCGCACCGCCCAGGCCATGCCCAAGGTCAGGCAGGCAACCGCGACAGGTGCCGTGGTTACCAGCGTCCAGGCTCGGTACCGAACTCGTTGTCATGTCAGCCTCGATTCGTTCTCCGGCTTCGCGGCTGGTGCAGCAGGTAGGCCAATCTTTCCGTGCCGAAACTACTTGCGTAGAAACTCTGCGAAACGGCCTTCCACCGTCTCCCTACCCGTCCCGGTGGGCCCGACTGCCGATGAAAGCGCCTCTGCATAAGTGTGCGGCACGCCACGCCCGCAGTCCGATGGCTCGCGCGTCGACCGGCCTAAGCATGCGCGATGGCGTACGGCAGGGCCCGACCGCAGTCGACTTCCATTGTTCAGCTGATGAAGCAGCGGTGTAAGCGCAGAAGTGCCCATCGGGTCTACCATCCGCAATGTGACCACGACACAGCCCTGGCCTGTACCACCTCTAGTTCAACCGCACCGTCGGACCGCGATAGCACTTCCGGTACTAGCTGGTTTGATTGCTGTGGCCGCCTTGATCGTGGCGATCTTGGCACTCGTCCGGCCATCGCCCAGCCCCGCCTACACTGCGGCCGAAAAGACCGCGGCGCAGGAACAACTATGCGATAAATACAAGCTCGCATCGCGCGCTGCCCACATCGAAACGGCGCCGGATGGCGACACTGCACTGGCGAGAATCTCGATGATTAACGGTGCGCTCATGCTCGAAACCGCGGCCGCAGACCCAGCGCTAGCCGCAAAGGACCGCGACGCTGCACGCGCATTAGCGGCCGCTTATCAGAACATGGCAGCTACAGGAAGCCTGGCGGACGCCGCAAAATATCAAGCGGCGATCGAAACTACGAACGCCAAGGTCGGAACAATGGAAGAGCTCTGCGGTGAGTGACCTACCGCCCGGGGCCTGGTCAGCCTGGCTGGTGAGTGCCTCGTGGCCCGCGCCGCCTGCCCAACCGACGCTCGGAATCAGCTTCTGGTCCAACCATGCCGATGTCAAAGAGCGAGAAGCCGGCGAGTTAGACAAAGTCCTCACATTCTTCGGACAGAACAACAGCGGCCACACCGCCGATGACATGATTGCCAGGCTGCGGACAGGAATAAAACGGCTCAGAAAAATTCGGGACGACTGCCGCGCTAAAAGCACCGCCAACGGCAGAGTTGCTGACGCGGTAAACCATCTTCGCGATCGGCTAACCGAGATCGCGCGTCAAGGCAACCAAGAGATCGATGACATCCTTTCGCGGCAAGGCTCGGTGGAATCGAAACTGCCTGAGATCAACGGGGTAATCGCCAAGGCCAACGCCTTAGCGGCGAGTGCCGGTATTGACGCCAATAGTGCGATTGTCACCGCGACACAGTCGATGTTCAACGACATGGACGTCGCCCAAGACGCCCAGGAGTGGCTTCAAGACCACGGCGCCAACTTCGGCACACCGCCCACGCCGCACATCAGCGCGGACGACGTGAACAGGACACCTCACAAAGGCGGTGGAACCGACGGCGGCGGCGCTACAGGCGCCGGAATCGGCGGGGTCTCCGCTAATGGTCCGGGTAGCGATGGCACTGTCGGTCCAGCCGGCGCTATACCTGGCGGCACCAACACCGCACCCGGCGGTAGCACTGTCGGCCCAGCCGGCGCCACACCCGGCAGCACCAACACACCCGGCGGAGTCAGCCCAGCCGCCAGCACAACCAACGGGAACACTGTCGGTCCAGTCGGCGCCCCACCCGGCGGCACCAACACCGCACCCGGCGGTAGCACTGTCG